>NZ_PNCT01000028.1:0-48314 GCF_005887365.1 Pseudoalteromonas sp. S3785
ATTTTAGTTTAGTGTTGGGTTTCGTTTCACTCAACCCAACCTACGGTGCTATCAGCTATCAGCTATCAGCTATCAGCTATCAGCTATCAGCTATCAGCTACAAAATTGATTAACTTACAAAAGTTCGTCAAGTAAAGCCTAAAATCATCTGCAAGTGTAGGAGTGCTAGCAAGGCGGTAAAACTATTTATGCCAAGGAGCATACGGTTTGTATGTGACTTAGGCTAAATAGTTTTACCAACGCAGCTAAAGCGAACTACACGAAGCAGAAGGTGATTACATTTGCTCCATGACTTCAATGCCTAACAGATCCAATCCTGTTTTTAGCGTATCTGCCACTAAATTACACAACACTAAACGGCTGTCACGTACGCTTGGCTCTACGCCTTCTTTTAGTACTGGGCAGGCTTCGTAGAATGTCATGTATAAGCTAGCTAGCTCGTATAAGTAGCTACATAATACGTGCGGAGTAGCCTCAGAGATCATTAAATCAAGGACTTCTTCAAGCTGTAGCAGTTTAAGCGCTAGCGCTTTTTCTTGCGGCTCAGCTATAGCTACATCAGCATTTAACGAGGCAGCATCTACACCTGATTTACGGAAAATACTGCGCACTCGCGTATAAGCATATTGTAAGTAAGGTGCTGTGGCGCCTTCAAAGCTTAACATGGTGTCCCAGTTGAATATGTAATCGCTAGTACGGTGCTTAGAAAGGTCAGCGTACTTAACCGCGCCAATACCGACTTTACGCGCAATTTCGCTGCGCTCATGTTCTGATAAATCAGACTCACGCTCAGCAAGTTTTGTTGCTGCACGGCTAATTGACTCTTCAAGTAAGTCGGCAAGTTTAACAGTGCCACCGGTACGAGTTTTAAATGGTTTACCATCGGCGCCCATCATGGTGCCAAACGGGCAAAACTCATAGCTTGTCTCATCACGTAAAAGGCCTGCTTTTCGTGCTGTAAGCTCTACTTGATTAAAGTGAAGGCTTTGACGCGCATCAACAAATATTAAAATACGTTCAGCGCCTAAAGTGTTTGAGCGGTAATTACATGCGGCTAAATCGGTGGTTGCATATAAAAAGCCACCGCCAGATTTCTGCACGATAAACGCTGATGGCTCACCATCTTTGTTGGCAAGCTCATCTAAAAACACCACTTGTGCGCCTTGCGACTCTACAGCAATATTTTTATCTTTTAAAAGGCTAATAATATCGTTAAGTTCGCTGTTGTATGCACTTTCAGCCATAATATCGTCTTGAGTAAGCGTTACATTTAGACGTTTATATACTTCTTCAGAGTGCTTAACTGAGGTTGCTATAAATAACTTCCATAGCTTTTCACAGTGCGCATCGCCGCCTTGTAGTTTAACCACGTAATCACGGGCTTTATCGGCAAAGCCTTCTTCATCGTCAAAACGTTTTTTAGCGTCGCGGTAAAACGTTTCTAAATCAGCAAGCGCTACCGACTCTAAGTCTACGCCTTGGCTAATTTGATCTTCTAAATGCGCAATTAGCATACCAAACTGAGTGCCCCAATCGCCCATGTGGTTTTGGCGAATAACTTTATCGCCTCTAAACTCAAGGGCACGTACAATCGCATCACCAATAATGGTTGAACGTAAATGGCCTACGTGCATTTCTTTTGCAAGGTTTGGTGATGAGTAATCTACTACCACAGTTTGTGGGTTAGAGTGCTC
This sequence comes from Pseudoalteromonas sp. S3785, assembly GCF_005887365.1. NCBI lineage: Bacteria > Pseudomonadati > Pseudomonadota > Gammaproteobacteria > Alteromonadales > Pseudoalteromonadaceae > Pseudoalteromonas > Pseudoalteromonas sp. S3785. The sequence goes on from NZ_PNCT01000028.1 coordinate 1,695, forward strand.
ATTCACAGCAAGTTTTGCATCGCTGTTTGCTGCTTTTACACTGTTTGCTAAAAACTCAGGCTTTAAGTGGATGTTAATAAAACCTGGGCCGGCAATTTCTGTTTTTTCAGCAATATCGCTTACATCTAAATTATCAATAATTTTTTGCGCAAGCTCACGTGGGTTGCTTTTCATTTTTTTAGCGGCACCCATTGCACCATTAATTTGGTAATCACCAAATTGCGGGCGTGTGCTTTGTGTAACTGCTGGATTAGTGTCTTCTGGTAGGCCTGCAGCGGTCATGGCGGCAATGGCTTTTTCTACTAAAATAGTACGAATGTTCATTATATTATTTACCTATGTAAGCCCACCATAGCAGGCTTTCAGTTAACTTTAGTCAGTCAGTTCTAATTTTCGCGCGTGTGGCTAAAGGTTACGTCTGGGTAACGCTCTACCGATAAATTTAGGTTTACGCGACTTGGTGCTATGTAAGTTAAGTTATCGCCACCATCAAGCGCTAAGTTGCTTTCGCACTTACGCTTAAACTCTTCAAACTTTTTAACGTCGTCACAATGTACCCAGCGCGCAGTATTTACGTTAACACCTTCGTAAATAGCATCTACGTTGTATTCTGCTTTTAAACGCGCAACAACAACATCAAACTGCAGCACACCTACTGCGCCTACAATCAAATCGTTATTAATAAGCGGTCTAAATACTTGTACTGCACCTTCTTCAGATAGCTGTACTAAGCCCTTTAGTAGCTGCTTTTGCTTAAGCGGATCTTTTAATCGAATACGGCGGAACAATTCAGGGGCAAAGTTAGGAATGCCACTAAATTTAAGCTTTTCGCCTTGCGTAAAGGTATCACCAATCTGAATAGTGCCGTGGTTATGCAAACCAATAATGTCGCCTGCGAATGCATCTGCTGCGCGCTCACGATCGCCCGCCATAAAGGTTACCGCATCAGAAATACTTATTTGTTTACCAATACGCACATGGTTCATTTTCATGCCTTGGCTGTATTTACCCGATACAATACGCATAAAGGCTATACGGTCACGGTGTTTAGGGTCCATGTTAGCCTGAATTTTAAACACAAAGCCGGTAAAGTTTTCTTCAGTTGCAACAACTTGGCGGTCTTCTGTTTCACGCGGCAATGGTGTTGGTGCCCACTGTGTTAAACCATCAAGTACATGGTCTACACCAAAGTTACCAAGGGCTGTACCAAAGTAAACAGGCGAAAGCTCACCCGCTAAAAACAGCTCAAGGTCAAACTCGTTAGAGGCGCCAATCACCAGTTCTAGTTCTTCACGTAATTGCTCGGCAAGCTCTTCACCAATGGCGGTATCAAGCTCTGGGTTATCAAGGCCTTTTACAGTGCGTACTTCTTGAATCGTATGACCTTGGCCTGTTTTGTATAAAACTGCCTCGTCGTTATGAATGTGATAGACACCTTTAAACTCTTTACCACAACCAATTGGCCACGTAATAGGCGCACAGGCAATGTTTAGCTCTGTTTCTACTTCATCAAGTAGCTCCATTGGGTCACGAATATCACGGTCACACTTATTCATAAAGGTAACGATTGGGGTGGTACGCAAGCGCGTAACTTCCATAAGTTTACGGGTACGTTCTTCTACACCTTTTGCGGCATCAATAACCATTAAACACGAATCTACCGCAGTTAAAGTACGGTAAGTATCTTCTGAGAAGTCTTCGTGTCCAGGAGTATCAAGTAAATTAACTAGCGCATTGTTATATGGAAACTGCATGACAGAGGTAGTAACTGATATACCACGCTCCTTTTCCATTTCCATCCAGTCAGACTTTGCATGCTGATTAGAGCCACGGCCTTTTACAGTACCGGCTTTTTGAATCGCTTGTCCGAACAAAAGTACTTTTTCGGTGATGGTGGTTTTACCAGCATCCGGGTGCGATATAATTGCAAAAGTCCTTCGCTTGCTAATTTCGTTGATAATATTCTGGTCTGCCATTAATAAGTTCTTTTAGTTTGATGCCAAGTTACATGCATAACATTAAGTGTATGCAAGGCAACCCGTTAAGTTGATCGTTATTAACTGGGCTTTGAGCAATTTAGTGTGAATAAATTGACAACAATTAACGCCATATAGCTAATTTTTTAATAGTGGCAATTGTAACAGGAGTCGGTATAAAAGTGTGCTATCTAACTTAAAAATATCTTGGCTTTGTCTAATCACTATTTTAGGGGGCCATCTAACTGTAATTTAATCGGTAGATACAATAAATTTTAACAATGATGTTTTCACTTAAAGCACAATAAATAGGGTAATTTTTTTAAAACTTAACAGATAAACTTAAAGTGCCAAGAATATAAAAGTCTCCTTAGCAATAACTTATTAACGACCCATGTATTAAAACATTATATTTTTACTCTAAATTAACGCTAATCGACCTTAGCTTCTTGAGAATTAAACTTGTAACGCATATCATTGATAGATTGCACGGAGGATAAGTAGTTTGGTCATGAAAACCAGTAAGTTAAGCATTCGATTATTATGGTATATAACCCCTTTGGTGATATTACCTTTGCTATTTTTAGGTGGCTTTACCCTAACTAATGTAACCAATTCGACCCAAAAACAAGCCGACCTTATAATGAGCCGCTTTGTTGAGCAACAGCAACAAAAGGTTTTTAACTACATAGACTCGTTTCATTCCACAGCAAAACTACTATCGACCTCACCGGTTTTAAGTGACTTTTTATCAAACGACATTCACGCTGATGGCAGCTATACTCGCCGTTTAGGGGCACTAATGGATGTTTTTGCCAGTTATAGCGAAGCCTACCCAGATATAATTAGTATTAATTTAGTGTCGGCCAGTGGTAAAAGTGACGCGTATTACTCTAACAACCTAACAACCGCACCGCAGTCATACCCATTTTTTAAGCAAGTACTGCAGAGTAATTTGCGCCAGCAACAATTTATGGTGCAAAACAGCGACGGCACCACAAATTTATTTTTTGTACAACGCGTTCAAAGTGTAGATTACTATTTAAAGCGGCCACAACAACTTGGCTTTATAGTATTACAAGTCGAACCTTCTATATTAAACACCAGTATTTTAGAAGCGCCTTACAACAATACTTTAAATTTATTGCTTACAAACGATGGGCAAATTTTATTTAGCTCAGACTACAGTTTACGCGGGCAATACATTACCGAGCACGAGCTTGAACAAGTGCATAATTTAGCTGATGTAGGCACTCTTTCGACTATTGAGCTTTCTAGCATAGACAAAATAGAAAGAATGATTTTTGCCGTACAAATGAGTGGCGGTTATTATTTTGTATCAACTATTCCAAAGGGCGTGCTTTATCAATCGGGTAAGGCTATTAGCTTAATTACAGGCTTAATTGTGATTATTTCGGTGATCACCCTGCCTATTCTTATTTTTGTGGTTGTTCGCAACTTACTACTTAACCCCATTGAGCTTTTAGGGGCGGCTAGCCATCGTGTTGGTGATGGTGATTTATCGGTAAATTTACCGGCTCATACCAATGATGAAGTTGGGGTATTGTTTAACGATTTTAACCACATGATCAACCAAATTAGACACTACCAAGAACAGCTTGAAGAATATAAACACCACCTAGAAGATAAAGTAGAAAGCCGCACTAAAGCGCTTGAAGCGATGAACAGCCAACTTGAACTTGCGATAGCTCAAGCTGAGCAAGCCAACCAGCTTAAAAGTCGTTTTTTAGCAAATATGAGTCATGAGATACGCACTCCACTTACTGCCATTATGGGCTTTACCGAGCAGTTACTAATTAACGATAAAGTGGTTAACGATAAGCAGCATTTAAATACTATTTTAAGAAACTCTAAACACTTATTAGAGCTAATAAACAACATACTCGATTTATCTAAAATAGAAGCAGAAAAGCTTGCAGTAGAGCAAGCGCCACTCAATGTAGTCCAACTTGTTCACGATATTGAATCAATTATTGAACCGCTAGCACGAGAAAAGCAGCTCGCGTTTAGCATTCATTACGAGCTGCCATTACCACGCACTATTTATAGTGATATGACGCGTTTAAAACAAATCTTAATAAATATCGCCAGTAACGCCGTTAAATTTACCGAACAAGGTAAAGTGTCTATTTGTGTGCATTACTTACAAAGTAAGCAGCAGCTTGAGTTTGTGGTTAAGGACACAGGTATTGGTATGTCTGAGCACCAAATAGAGCGTATATTTAAGCCTTTTGAACAAGCTGATGCCACCACAACGCGACGTTTTGGAGGCACAGGCTTAGGTTTGTGTATATCTAAAAACTTAGCACAGTTATTGGGTGGCGATGTTACTTTAAAAAGCGAAATTGGTATAGGCAGTCGCTTTGCTATTACCGTTGATTGCCATATTAACGAGCCTAAACAATCATTAGAGCTTTTAACTGAGAAAGCACAGCTTATTCCAGAAAAAGACCCTTTCTTGTCGTTTGCTACTTCTAGTTTTGATGCCAATATATTGGTGGCCGAAGATAATCCAGATAACCAGCTTCTTATAAAGCTTTTATTACAAACCTGGGGGCTTGAGCCTGATATGGCTAATAACGGTGCTCAAGCGGTAGAAATGGCACTAGTAAATGACTACCAGCTTATTATTATGGATATGCAAATGCCTGTAATGGGCGGCCTTGAAGCAACTAAAATGCTACGCCATGCCGCCTACGATGGGCCTATAATTGCGCTTACCGCCAATGTAATGAACCATGATATAGACACCTATATAGAAGCGGGTTGCGATAAAGCACTCGCAAAACCAATCGATAAGGACGCGCTTGAAAACGTACTGGTAAGCTACTTAAATCTTGAAAAAGATAATCAAAATAAGTGGGATAGCTTACTAAAAAGTGAAAAGTTTCAGCAAATTAACGATAACTATGTGGCTAACCTGCCAAGTTACCTGCAAAAGGTAAACAGCTTAAAGGCGAGTAACGATGCAGAAGCACTTAGAAGCGTAGCCCATAGCCTAAAAGGCAGTGCGGGATGCTTCAATTTTGATGATATTTACCACAGTGCAGCTTTATTAGAAGAGAACTTACTAAGTAACGATCAAACACAGCGCCCTACTTTGATCATTAATTTAATCAATGCAATAGAGCAAACTATCGCTAAAAGTAAAGAAACGGCTTAAAGCTTACAAAAAGCCTAAGTTAAGCGCCATACCCATTAGTATGGCGTCTTCATAACCATTTTTAGTCACATCATCGCTCGGGTAATAATTTTTACGTACCGACATTTGCGTAAAGCCAGCATGTTCGTATAGCTTTATTGCACGCGCGTTTGATTCGCGCACTTCTAAAAACAGATTTTCAGCATTTTGCTGCTCGCCATATTCAATAAACTGGCTAAGTAACTGCCTTGCAATGCCTTTACCTTGCTTACTGGGCGCTACACATATATCCATAAGGGTAAAGTCAGGCCCTGCCTTTTCACCAATATAAAAACCTACTAGGGTGTTTTCATCAAACGCCGCTAAATTAAAGTAACGACCGCCCATGCAAGAGCTCATTGTTTTAAGAGACCAAGGATGAGAGTGACAAGCGGTTTCAATAGCCATTAATTGAGCTATGGCATTTTCGTTTACAGGCTTAAAGTTTATCAAGGTGTGTACTCATTAAAGCCCATAGAGCGCGCTTATCAGAAGCACTGAGCTGTGAAGATGGTAGTGTAAGCTTATCGTCGGTTAACTCTATACCAGCGCCTTTAAAAACATGATTAATTGTTAAAGGAGGTACGCTTAACCGTATATCACTTAATAACGGCTCACTCAGCGTTAAAGGTTCAGCGGCTGTGCTTTGCGAAACGTCTGAAGAAGAGTCATTATTTTTGGGGCGATAGTGCCGATTTAGTTCAAGGTTTTCTATACCAAAAATAGCTGCGTAACGTGGATGCATAACAACTCAGTAAATTAAACACGGGAACAATATATGAAGTAATAAAAACGATGTAAAGAAGAAATGGCAGGGGCGGAGAGATTCGAACTCCCAACCGTCGGTTTTGGAGACCGCTGTTCTACCAATTGGAACTACGCCCCTGCAATGTCGACGAATTATAGAGACCTTTTAGAAAAGGTAAAGTAAAAAATTAACTTTTTAGTTCAATTGCCTTTAAATTATACAAAACGCTGAATTAGCAAGCTAAATAGCGTTATAAAAACACTTTGCCAGCCCAGCAGAGCCTAGATGTTATGCTGTAAATACTCTCACCGGTAATAATTTGGTGCCGAGCATCACGTATTTCATCCGCCCTCATTATTTATGGCGCCTCCTCCCGCCCTAATGCAGCATTTAAGTGCATAAACAAATCAATAACATTAGCAGCATTTATGATACAGTTTAGCGCCTAGGTGATCCGCGCCTTACCACCTAATTGCATATTTCATCATGTATCTTACATACACGGATCATTAACAATGCAAATATGGAGGAGCTTTACTATTAGCCGTTGCTAGTAGTCCACGCCGTGTTATATGAAGTTTAAATCAAAAAAATACAGTATCGATTCAACAGATTACCGAGTAGGGCAAGACAACGTTAGCAAATGGGGCATGGATATTCATACTAATGTATTTTCTGTTTCTATTGGTCTATCTCTACTTTTTATAATTACCCTGCTTGCCCTATCACCTAACGAAGCCAAAGAGGCAATTAACTCAATAAAAAATGCCGCACTAACTAATTTTGACTACGTATTTATGTGGGGTGCCAATATATTACTGCTGTTTGCAGTAGGCATTGCCGCTTCACCACTGGGTAAAATTCGCCTTGGCGGCGATAAAGCAACGACAGACTATTCAACCTTATCGTGGGTATCTATGCTCTTTGCTGCGGGTATGGGTATTGGTCTTATTTTTTGGGGCGTGGCAGAACCGACTGCGTTTTACAGCGACTGGTTTGGCACCCCACTCAATGCAGAGCCCTTTAGCACACAAGGCCGCGAAATGGCTTTAGGGGCTACAGTATTCCATTGGGGCCTGCACGCCTGGGCAATTTACGGTATGACCGCTTTATGTTTAGCCTATTTTGTTTATAACAAAGGCTTACCGCTTTCTATGCGCTCTGTATTTTATCCACTTTTAGGAGACCGAGTCTGGGGCAGGTTAGGTGATGTTATCGATGTAATGGCGGTATTAGTAACCCTTTTTGGTCTTGCGACCTCGTTAGGTTTAGGCGGAGCACAAGCTGCCAGCGGTATTAGCCACGTACTGGGCTTTGAAAGCTCCTTATTATTACAACAAGGCATTATTTTATTAATTATGAGCTTGGCTATCCTCTCTATTGTGCGTGGTATGAATGGTGGCGTAAAACTCCTAAGTAATATAAATATGGGCATCGCCTTCGTGTTTTTGGGGTTAGTGTTTATTTTAAACTTTACCACCGTACTTGATTCTGCCTACACGGCCGTACTCGGCTATATTAAAAATATCATGCCACTAAGCTACAGCACAGGCCGAGAAGATACGCAGTGGCTACATGGCTGGACCGTATTTTATTGGGCGTGGTGGGTTGCATACGCACCTTGCTTTGGTATGTTTGTAGCGCGTATTTCAAAAGGGCGTACCGTACGTGAGTTTTTAGTGTACGTATTACTTATTCCTACTCTCGTAACTAGCGCGTGGATGTCGGTTTTTGGTGGTGTAGCAATTGATCAAATTATAAATAAAATTGGGGTACTAGGGGCGAATCAAGGCATTACAGATGTAACGCTTAGTTTATTTTATATGCTAGATGCTTATTCGTTTGGTACGCTGCTTTCGCTTTTAGCTGTGGCATTAATAATTATCTTTTTTGTCACCACCCTCGACTCTGGCTCTATTGTAATAGATAGCCTTACATCAGGCGGCAAACTAGAAGTGCCTATAAAGCAAAAATTAGTATGGGCCGTTATTGCCAGTATTATTGCTATGTTAATGCTGTGGATTGGCGGCACCGACTCAATTCAAGCGTTGCAATACATTACTATTATCGCCGCCTTACCTTTTACATTTATTTTACTGCTTGGCAGCGTGAGTTTAGTAACAGGCATGCTAACTGAATTACCCCCTAAAACTTAAAAGCTTAGCCTTAAAGTTAGTGCGTAAAAAAGCCCGTTTATTAAACGGGCTTTTTAATGTGCAATAATCAGCTCAGTAAATTAAGCTTACTTATTTGGTATTATTCCCACTCTATGGTGGCAGGTGGTTTACCAGAAATATCGTAAACAACGCGTGAAATACCATCAATTTCGTTAATGATACGGTTAGAAACAACACCTAAAAACTCATACGGTAAATGTGACCAACGTGCCGTCATAAAGTCAATAGTTTCAACACAACGAAGTGATACCACCCAGTCGTATTTACGCGCATCACCCATAACCCCTACCGACTTAACAGGTAAGAATACAGTAAACGCTTGGCTTACTTTATGATAAAGCTCGGCTTTGTGTAGCTCTTCAATGAAAATAGCATCAGCACGGCGTAGTAAATCACAGTACTCTTTTTTAATTTCACCTAGTACACGTACACCTAAACCTGGTCCAGGGAATGGGTGGCGATAAAGCATGTCGTACGGTAAACCAAGTTCTAAGCCTATTTTACGTACTTCATCTTTAAATAATTCACGCAATGGTTCAACTAAGCCCATTTTCATGTCATCAGGTAAGCCGCCCACATTGTGGTGAGATTTAATTACGTGTGCTTTACCTGTAGCAGATGCTGCAGATTCAATGACGTCTGGGTAAATAGTACCCTGACCTAACCATTTTGCATTTTTAAGCTTTTTAGCTTGCTCATCAAATACATTGATAAACGTATGGCCTATGGCTTTGCGTTTTTCTTCTGGGTCTGACTTACCAGCTAGGTCAGCTAAAAATTGATCTTCAGCGTCTACTTTAACAATATTTAAGCCAAACTTATTGCCAAACATATCCATTACTTGCTGACCTTCGTTTAAACGAAGTAAACCATTATCAACAAATACACATGTTAGCTTATCGCCAATGGCACGGTGAATAAGCATAGCCACAACAGATGAATCGACACCGCCTGATAAGCCTAATATCACTTCGTCATCGCCAACGGTTTCTTTGATACGCTCAATGGCATCATCAATAATTTTGGCAGGTGTCCATAGTTTTTCACAGCCACAAATATCAATTGCAAAACGCTCTAATAAACGTTGTCCTTGATGTGTGTGCGTTACTTCTGGGTGAAATTGTACACCGTAAAAACGCTTTTCTTCATTAGACATAGCAGCATGCGGACACGTTGGTGTTTTAGCTGTGGTGCTAAAACTTGCCGGCACTTCCATTACTTTGTCGCCGTGGCTCATCCACACGTCTAAAACGCCGTTGCCGCCATCAGTAATATGATCTTCAATTGCATCAAATAATGCACAGTTACCCACTTTTTCTACCTGTGCATAACCAAACTCTTTTTTATCAGAGCTATGTACACTACCGCCAAGTTGAGCTGCCATGGTTTGCATGCCGTAACAAATGCCCAGTATTGGCACGCCAGCGTTAAACACATATTCAGGTGCACGCGGGCTGTTCTCTAGTGTGGTTGACTCAGGGCCACCAGATAAAATAATACCTTGTGGATTAAACTCGCGAATTTGCTCTTCGGTCACATCCCATGCCCACAGTTCACAATAAACACCAATTTCGCGGATACGACGCGCGATTAATTGAGTGTACTGCGAACCAAAATCTAAAATTAGAATTCGTGAATCGTGAATATCTTTGCTCATGAAGGATCTCGTAAAGTAGATGCTAGATTCCACTAATTTACTTAGTGGCTATAAAAGAGGGCTGGTAATTCCAGCCCCGTAATTTAAACGTGTTGTTTAACCTAAGCGGTAGTTAGGCGCTTCTTTAGTGATTTGCACATCGTGAACGTGCGACTCACCCATACCTGCAGATGTAACACGTACAAACTGAGGTTTTGTATTTAGCTCTTCAATGGTGGCACAACCCGTTAATCCCATTGCGCTACGAAGGCCACCCACTTGCTGATGAATAATCGTTGCAATTGGGCCTTTATAAGCGACGCGACCTTCAATACCTTCAGGTACTAATTTGTCAGCTTGGTTAGATTTTTGGAAGTAACGATCCGACGAACCTTCTTTTTGATCCATCGCACCTAACGAGCCCATACCACGGTACGATTTGTAGTAACGGCCTTGGTAAAGTTCAACTTCGCCTGGCGCTTCTTCAGTACCCGCAAGCATTGAGCCCACCATTACACACGATGCACCCGCAACCAATGCTTTAACAATATCGCCAGAAAAACGAATACCGCCATCAGCAATGACAGGAATGTCACGCCCTTGTAAGCCATCTACCGCATCAGAAATAGCCGTAATTTGTGGCACACCACAGCCTGTAACAATACGCGTAGTACAAATTGAACCTGGGCCAATACCTACTTTAACCGCATCAACACCGGCATCAGCAAGAGCAATAGCGCCTTCGGCAGTGGCAACGTTACCGGCAATAATTTGTAAATCTGGGTACGTTTCGCGAGTTTGAGAAACACGGTCAATAACCCCTTGCGAGTGGCCGTGTGACGTATCGATGAGTAAAACATCAACACCCGCCTCTACTAATGCAGCAATTCGCTCATCAGTACCTGCACCAACACCAACAGCAGCGCCCACACGTAAACGCCCTAGCTCGTCTTTACACGCATTGGGTTTGTCTTGCGCCTTTTGGTAATCTTTTACGGTGATCATGCCTTTTAGTTTAAACGCATCATCAACCACTAAGATTTTTTCAATGCGGTGTTCGTGCATTAAACCCAAAATTTCTTCGCGCGACGCGCCTTCTTTAACTGTTACTAGTTTGTCTTTTTTAGTCATAACGCTAGAAACAGGCTGTTCAAGCTTAGTTTCAAAACGCATGTCACGACCGGTAACAATGCCTAGTAGGTTATTTTCGCTATCAGTCACCGGGAAACCCGAGAACCCTTTTTCTTGCGAAAGAAGCGTCGCATCTGCGATGGTTAAATCGGCAGACACAGTAACAGGAAATGACACAATACCTGCTTCGTAGGTTTTAACTTTACGTACGTTTCTCGCTTGTTCTTCAATAGTCATGTTTTTATGGATAAAACCAAGACCACCTTCCTGCGCGAGGGCAATAGCTAAACGAGCTTCTGTAACAGTATCCATAGATGCTGAAATAAGCGGCAAGTTAAGTTTGATACCACGCGTTAAGCGAGTTGAAATATTTGCCGTGTGTGGCAAAACAGTAGAATGACCAGGTACTAAAAGTACGTCATCAAAGGTAAGAGCTTCTTTAGCGATTCTAAGCATTTTGGCAACTTCTCACATGTGGATCTAAGATAAGGAATTGCGGCCAAATTTTAACAGCGTTGCGCGCATTCGTAAATAATATTTCGCAAATATTTATGATAAACTTATCTCATAACTTACCTCATAATAGTTTTAGGTTGTTTTATATGTTTTCGAAGCCTTCGCAAACGGTATACACCGTGTCGCGCCTTAACAAAGAGATTCGTGCAGTTCTTGAGCAGGGCTTTGCATCGCTTGTTCTAACCGGCGAAATTTCCAACTTTATTACCCCTGCTTCTGGGCACTGGTACTTTTCGTTAAAAGATGAAAAAGCACAAATTAAAGCAGCTATGTGGCGCGGCAACAACCGCAGTCAAAGTTATCGCCCCGAAAACGGCGCTCAAGTAACGGTTAGAGCCCGAGTTTCACTTTACGAACCACGCGGCGATTATCAGCTTATTGTTGAACATATGGAACCTGCAGGTGAGGGCCAGCTTAAGCAAGAATTTGATGCATTAAAAATGCGCTTAGCCGCAGAGGGCTTGTTTAGTTCGGCCTATAAAAAACCACTGCCGCAGAATATAAACCGTGTAGGCGTTATAACCTCAGCAACGGGCGCTGCTATAAAAGATATATTAACCGTACTTAAACGCCGCGCTCCACAATTAGACGTCATTATTTACCCAGCCATGGTGCAAGGCAAAGAAGCCCATGTGCATTTAGTTGACCAAATACAGTTAGCCAATGCACGCAATGAGGTAGACGTACTTATTTTAGGGCGAGGCGGTGGCTCACTAGAAGATTTATGGTGCTTTAACCATGAACTGCTTGCCCGCGCTATTTACCAAAGTGAATTACCTATAGTGAGCGCAGTAGGCCACGAAATAGACACAACTATAAGCGACTACGTCGCTGATGTTCGTGCAGCAACGCCTTCTGCAGCGGCTGAACTTGTTAGCCCTAACACGCAAGAGCTACATAATAAGGTGGTTGAGCTCATTAACCGGTTAAATAATGCCTTTAAACACAATATGGCCGATAAACGCGCACTAGCAACACAGTTACAGCATCGGCTTAATTTGTGTCATCCGCGCAATCAACTAAACCAAAAAGCGCAGCGATTAGATGAGCTAACTATAGCCTTACAACAAGGCATGCGTAATCGCCTATACCAACAAGAGCGCACGCTTAATAATTTGATCCCGCGTTTAATGCGTCAATCACCTGATAAAAAGTTATCGCAGGCCAGTCATCAGCTTATGCAGGTACAAACCCGACTTGAGCAAGCAATGCAGCACAAGTTGCAACACGCGCAAAATAGCTTAGCGCTGCAAGCGAGTAGGCTCGACTCGGTAAGCCCACTTAATGTTTTAGCGCGCGGTTACAGCATCACCAAATCTCAACAAGGCAAAGTGGTTAAATCGGTTGCACACATTAAAAAAGGTGACGTGCTAATCACAGAGCTGGTCGATGGCGCTATAAAATCGACCGCGTTGTAAAGCCCTCTTGATTAAAGCTCTGTGGCCATAAATAAAGTGAGTTCGGTGTCGCTTGACGTTGAGGTTGTTCTTTTAAATTGCAACCAAAACTCTTGCTTCATTAACTTATCGTTTAGCTCTCGCCATTGGGTGTGATCAAACGAATCGTTATCAGTTGGTGCGGCAAGTTCAAATTTACATACTGTGGTTTTACACGCTGCGCTGACAATCTCAGGGATAGCACTTAAATCAGAGGTAAGTAAAAAATCTTGCAGTGCTGTTTCTGTTTGATAGGCCCACTCTTCGTTGCGTGTTTGCTCATCAAATTGCGTTTGCAAAACGGCTTGTGCATCAGAGGGGTCGCGCAATTGTTGCGCCGCGTTTTTCATCAAGGTTTTTTGCGCTGCTAATTGCTGCTTAAGCTGAGCAACTTGCTCTTCTAGAGAAAGCTCATCAAGCGGTTGTGGGTCTGGGTTAGGCGGGTTATCTTTTTGCACTAAAGCAGCGCTTTGCTCAGGGGCAGCTGGTACAACAGGTTTTGTTGTTGCATCACTACCTTTAGGCGGCTGAACAACAGGGGCTTGCTGCTTTGTATTTGCATGTTGTAACTTTGCGGGGCTTGCGTCACTTGAAACCAAATTAAAGTAGCTCCACGTTAAACCTACACCCGCAATAAATCCTATCCCTAGTGTTAATAAGCTATTTTTGTTCATTTTAATTCCTTTTAAAATTTTTTATTTGTACAGGTTAATATTACAGCATAGCGCTGGTGTGTGATTCGTTTTCAGGTTCTTGAGTGGATAAAAAGTTTTGATTCATACTTTGCGCCGGACAGGGGCAATCCGGTCTGCCAATAATTTTAGCTGGTACGCCTACCGCAGTGGTATGTGGCGGTACCGCGGTAAGTACCACAGAACCTGCGCCAATACGTGCGCCCTCGCCTACTTCAATATTACCCAGCACTTTAGCACCTGCGCCAATAAGCACACCGGCTCTAATTTTAGGATGGCGGTCGCCCTGCTCGTTACCCGTACCGCCAAGCGTGACCGATTGCAGTATTGATACGTTATCTTCAATCACTGCGGTTTCACCAATAACAATACCGGTGGCGTGGTCAAACATTATCCCTTTACCAACCTGACACGCAGGGTGAATATCAACCCCAAACACTTCTGAGGTACGGCTTTGAATAAAACGAGCAAGCTCTTTACGGTTTTGCTGCCACAAACAGTTAGCCAAGCGATGCGCCTGAATAGCATGAAACCCTTTTAAGTTTAAAATAACCGTAAGGTAGGTTTCAGCTGCTGGGTCTCTGTCTTTAACGGCTTTAATGTCTTCGGCAACATAGGTAAGCATGCGGTCGCATTTTACAAACGCTTGGTCGAACAACTCACGTATTGTAAAAGCCGATACCACAGCATCTGCCAATTTATTAGCAACAATAAAGCTTAACGCTGAACCCAAACACTCATGATTTAAAATGCATGAATACACATGACTTGCTAAAAGTGGTTCGCGAGTTACAACTTCATTAGCTTCACTACGAAGCTGTTGCCAAATTTCATGACGCATAATACTACACTGCCTTAAATTGATATAAAAAGAGCTTTTTCCCAAGTTTAACGGATTTAAAGCCTAAGGTGTTAACGCCTTAGTTATTTGTTCTGGTTATTAGGTATAACTAAGGGTAAAAAATTATACGAGTGCTAAATCACTCACACATAAAGCATCTTTTCCTTTATCTTTTGCTTTATAAAGTAAATCGTCTGCTTCTTTGATTAAATACGCCGCTGTAAAATCACTACTTGGTGTAATAGTAGTCAACCCTACACTAACAGTGAGGGTTCTGCTGGGCAATGAATGTTTATTTTCAATGTTTAACTGTTTTAGGTTTTCTAAAATACCGTTCAATACTAACAAAGCCTGATCTGAGTTTGTATTGCCATAAACTAATACAAATTCTTCACCACCAAAACGCGCGCATAAATCACTGGGCCGTTTAGTGTGTTCATTAAGTACTTTAGCCACCATTTTTAAACATGTATCGCCTTGTTGATGGCCATAGGTATCATTAAGTAATTTAAAATCATCAATATCAATTATAGCCAGTGAAAACGGCATACTTAAACGCTGACAACGATTCCACTCTTGCTCTAAAAAGGCATCAAAAAAGCTTCGGTTAGCAATATCTGTTAAGCCATCAATAGCGGCAAGTTTTTGTACTTGCTCTTCTGCTAGTTTTCGCTCGGTAATATTTTGATGACTAATAGCGTAATACGCATTATCTATATGGTTAAACGAGACCACACGCATCATAAACCAACGTTTTTCATCTTCGCTATGACACGGATATTCTAGATAGAAGTCGCCATTAGCACCTGAAATAACTGATTTAATACCGTTAAATGCTTTTAAACCGAAGCTGTCTCCTTTTTGCGCCGCTTTCTCACACTCAGTTAAGTAATTTTGTTGCTCCCACATATCACAGCAGGCACAGTCGTTTTGTTCGCCAAAGTTTTGCCAGCTTCGGTTAATATAAACTATGTCGCCGTTAGAATTAATAACCACGACTTGGTCGGGCGTGGTATCGAGTACCAACTTAAAAAACGCTTTATCGTCAATCACGAGCTTTCCATTTTAGCTTTGTTGTTAACTAGTATAATCAATAACAATTTTTTAACACAACATTGTTACTTTGCATCACGCTAATTGCTTAATTTATTAATGTGAAGTAATACACCGTATGACAGTTAAGTGATCTATAAAAATTCATAAAATTTACTTTTACATTAATAATCAAGTACTAATGAAGCATGACAGGGCTGCTGTCATGTGCCAAACTAGCTACTGACATACTACTGACGGCGTAAAAAATAAAAACAAACGCTAAATTAGCATCATCAACTCAACAAGGATAACGATGATGAAAAACGATATATTAAATACAAAACGACTTGGTTATAAATTCTACTTTCAAGATGGCGACAACCAAATTGCCTGTTTTGGTAGTTACTTTACTGGTAAAGAAGAAGTGTACATAAATGATGATTTATTCAGTAAAAAGCGCACTATTAATTGTGCGAGCACACATTCTTTTGATTTTGAGGGCTCACAGTATCAAGTAAAGTTTGACATGCTTAATATACTCACAGGGCGCCTAGAATGCACACTTTATAAAGATGCAAAAATCGTTGCAAAACAAGTTCAATCTAGTCTTTCGGACGACCCTAAAAAGGCAGCATTTTTTCTTGCTGGCTGCACATTAGGCGGAGCGGTGTTTGGCTATACAACGGCAACCATTGTTGAACTATTTGTAGGGAAGCTTTAACGTGCAATTAAATCCTACAACAATTAAATCGCTTAGAAGTAAGTTGAATTGGACACAGCAGCAGCTTGCAGATGCCTGCGACGTAAGCTTGCGGACCATTCAACGAGTAGAAAAACAAGGCGCCGCTTCTAAAGAAACCACTATGGCACTATGCGCGGTACTTGAAGTACGCCAAGGCGAGCTAATTAAACTTGATGAACCTATAAATGACAACGTTAAAAGTACACCAACTAAAAGCTTTTTAGCGGGCGTTGTTATTAGCTCCTTAATAAGCTTTGCTCTAGGCGCAGGTTCAGTGCTTTTAGCGACTAACTAATACCCTACGCTAATTAAATAAAAATGCCCCAGGCTATAAGCACTGGGGCATTTTTTATATATTGAATAAAGCGCTTAAATTACTGAAACACTTTTTCAACGGCCATTACTTCAATATTTTTAGCTGGGATTGCTAATTTGTAATCGGCAATGACTTTATCCTCAGCAACAAGTTCTGCTGGTTTTTTTGTGTTGTAAACCATTGGCGATGTTTGCTCTGACACTAAACGTTTTTTCATGTCTTCGGCGTCACCAGTAATAAACACATACTGCACGTTGTCTGTTTGCAGGTTATCTTTAATCACGCGATTAACATCAGCAAGTGTCAGCTTTTCAAGCTTATTTGTCACGTACTTTACAAACGACTCCGTATTATAAAATTCGCTATCAAGTGCATAGCCTAACTGACGGTTTTGACTTGCGACAAGCTGCGGTACGTAGTTAATTAAAAAGTTACGTGTTGCTTCAAAGTCTTTTTCGGTTAAGCCATTTTTAATGAGCTTATCCAGCTCAAACAATGCAGTACGCGTTGCAAAGTGTGCATCGTTATTAGAGCGCAGCGGGCGTAACCAGATTTGGAATATTTGCTCAGAGCGTCCTAAGTTTGCATCAGGTTTAGTTTGAAACATACCACGCGGGAAGTACTCAATGTAGGCGTAATCACCGTAGTTCATACCCCGTGTTTGACGAATTCGCTCATACAGGTATGAGTTAGAACTACGATGCTCACCAAAGTACGAACGCACAAGCCAAAGGGCGGTCCAATCTTCGCTGCTACGAATAGTATCAATTGGGAACCCAAACGATACCGCGGTAGATTGCGCCGACTTTTCTACAATTGTTGCGTGATGACCTCTAAGTTCTGGCGCATCAGGAATACTTAATCGGCTTTGCTCGCCTTTAGGTAAGGTTGCTAAATCGCTTTTAATTTCGGCTTTAAGTGCTTTTGGCACAGCGCCAATTAAACCCAGTGTTAGTTTAGATTGGGTAAGCTCTGTGTTGTAAAATGCTTTTACATCATCAAGCGTTAGTGCTTCTAAATCCGAAATATCGCCGAAGTTGTAGCTTTTGTATGGGTGGCCTTTATAAAGCGTGCTGTAGAGTACTTCTTTACCTAGCTCTTCATCGTTAGATGCTTTTAAGCCCGACTTAATACCGTCGATCATTTCCTTTTTAAGGCGTTTAAAGTCATCGTCTCTAAAACCTGGGTTAAGCAGTTGCTCGCTTATAATTGCATACCATGTTTCAGCATTGTCTTTATGTATACGCCCTTGGAACGACAGCATTTCTTTATCTATTTGATAACCGAAACTACCCGCAAGCGGGTAAAGCGCTTTTTGTATCTCTTTGTAACTCGTACTTTGCGAACCACCTTGAGCAAGCATAGCGGCTGTAAGCGCAGCAACCCCTTTTTTACCTTTAGGGTCTGCGGCAGCCCCTGTATTGAATAAAAAGTTTACATCAATCAGTGGCGAGCTATTGGTTTTATCAAGTACTTTAAATACTGGTGCTTCAGGGGCTTTATCAAGTTTTGCGACTAACGCGTTTAAGCTTGTTTCTTGCTCAAACCCAGGGGCTTTATCAAGTGCCGACATAGTTACGGTTGTACGCGTGTCATCTACAAAGTATTTATTAGCCACGGCTTTAATATCTTGTGCTGTGATGTTGTCGGCCGATTTATAAAGCTGGTTAATTACCTCTGGATCGCGCTCAAAATGCATGTATCTTGCAAGGGTTGACGCAATTGCTTGTGATGAATCTAAGCCGTTAATAAAGCTGTATTTAAGGTTCGATTTTAAATCACTTAGTTTTTGCTCATCAACAAGTTCGGTACGTGCTTTTGCGTAAGTGCGATTAATAGCATCGCGTGCTTTTGCTAAATCATCTTCATTTTCTACTTTTACAAATACATGCAATAAACCAGGATCTTTTGTCTCTGGATTGTAGGTAAACATTTGACTCGCTATTTGTTTTTCAACAACCAATTCTTGGTATAAATCTGAGTTATTTGAAAAATAAAGTTGTGAGATTAAATCAAGCGCGGCTCTATCTTTTTTTGCAGGCTCCCAGGCCGCACCTTTGTAAGATACAAGCAACCAATGACCCGGCAGACCTTCGTTTTTCTCATGTACATATTTAGGCGCTTGTTGTGCAGGCTCGGCTTTTATATCGGCAACGTAATTACCTTTTTTCCAGCCACCCCAATGTTTTTTCACCATAGCCATCGTGGCTTTAGGGTCTACATCGCCAACAATTACTAGCGATACATATTCTGGCTTATAAAACTTATCAAAAAATTCTTTACCGTACGCCATTTGATCTGGCATGGCTTCAATATCTTCAAAAAAGCCCATGGTGGTATGTTTATAGGTGTGTGTATCAAACGCTTCTTCGCGAACTGCGCTCAATAACTTACGAATTGGGCTGGCGTTATTTTTTAAATACTCCCCTTTAACCGTTAGCGCTTCGGTTCTAAATTGCTCTTCGGTGTAGGTTAAGTTTTGAAAAATATCGGCTTCAATTTCAAGTACTTTATCAAGGTGCTGCTTTGAAAAGTTTAAATGGTAGTTTGTGTAATCATTAGTGGTGTAAGCACGGTTATCTACCCCTGCATTTTTAAAAATGGCAGTGTATTCGTCTTGCGGGAATTTTTTAGAGCCTTTAAACATCATGTGCTCAAAAAAGTGAGCAAACCCGGTTTTACCTTCTTTTACTTCATTTCGTGAACCAACCGATACCGGAATTTGCAGCGACACGACATCGGGGTAATCGGTTTTAACAACCATTACACGTAAGCCGTTATCAAGCTCTTCGATTAAGTACTCTTGCGAAAATACACGCTCATCAGCGGCTGTTGTTTGCTGTTGCTGTGCTGCTTGGGTGTTTTCGCTTTGCTGTGTTGCGCAGCCTGTTAGTGCCAGCGATACCGCTAAGCTTGTTGCTAGTAATTTAAATTTCATTGTTGTCCCTTTTTAAATTGAGCAAATTTGTTATTAGATTTAATGCTAATTCATAGTTGATTATGCCCTAAAGGAAATGATTGTAAGAGCTTTGCGACGGTTTTAATGTAAACAACTGTGTCAATTCCCTATTTTAAAAACACTTAAGCATGAAAAATACTCAAGTTAATTGAAAAACTTTCACCAAATAAATCTATCTAGACGTCTAAATGGCTGCTATATTAAATTACATACATTGGACTAAGCTGGAATGAGGATTATGGCTTTATCACTACAAGAAAAAATAGAAGACACCAATCAAGGTGTTTATCTTATTGGTACTACCCCGCCTAAAATTGGTACTGATAAAGTGCAACTAAAAATCATTGCAGAAAAACTACTTGCTCGCTTACACGAAATTGAATACGACGGCGTAATAATTTACGACATTCAAGATGAAAGTAGCCGTACAGATAAAGCACGCCCATTCCCGTTTAAACAAACGGTTGATCCGCGTGAATACAGCCACTTACTACGTAATTTATCTGCTCCTGATGTTATTACTTACAAAAGTGTGGCACAGCGTGGTGTAGAAGAGTTTAAAGGCTGGTTGGATGAAACCAAAAGCGACTACGATTTAAAAAATGTGGTTTTAGTGGGTAGCCCTTCATCGGTGGGTGATATAAAACTAAGCTTGCCCAATGCCTATAAAACGCTTGCAGAGCAAAGTGATGACTTCTTTTTAGGGGGCGTTACCATAGCAGAGCGCCATGCAAGTAAGCGAAATGAGCACGAGCGCCTTATAGAAAAAACAGCACAAGGGTGTCAGTTTTTTATATCGCAAGCGGTTTACGACGCACAAGCAACGATAGAGCTAATCACTAGTTATGCGCGTACCTGTAAAGCGCAAGGTATTACACCAAAACGAATTATTTTAACGTTTACCCCGTGCGGTGGCGATAAAACCTTAGAGTTTATGCAATGGTTGGGTATCTCAGTGCCAGAGGCCACTAAATGGCGCATGCTTGATGCAGAGAACACCTTAAGTGAATCGGTACGTATTTGCCGAGAAAACCTCGACCTAATACTTAAAAGCTGTGCGCATCTTGATGTGCCACTGGGCTTAAATATTGAAAGCTTAACAAACCGTAAAGAAGAAATTGACGCATCAATAAACTTATACCGTTTATTAAAAGCCACGATGGAATTAAACTTAGCCGAAAAACAAATCGCTTAGAGCCTCATTCTCCCCGTTTATAGCAAGCCTAATGGCTTGCTTTTTGTTACTATGTTTAAGTGTATTGCTTTTATTATTATGCTTTTTTAGCCAATTTATACGCTTGTTTATTTTTATACATTTGGTGATCGGCCAAATTTAATAACGTATCAAAAGGTTGCTTTTGTTTATTAGTAAAACTTTCGCCTATGCTAAGTGTCAACGCGCATACGTTGTTTTCTAATAGTGCGTTTGTATACTCAATTTTTATTTTATCAATAATATGGCTAAGCTTACTTCTATCACTGATTTGCATCACTGCTACAAATTCATCGCCCCCTAAACGCCCTACTATATCAGCCTCTCTTAAATGTGTTTTTAAGGTATTTGCCAAAATAATTAGTGCCTGATCGCCTATATCATGGCCATAAGTGTCGTTTAGTTTTTTAAAGTCATTTATATCAATAAACAAGCAACACACATCAAAACCTAAACGCAGCGCTAAATTAAGTTTGTGTTGGGCAAGTAAGCTAAGTGCACGGCGATTATAAATATTGGTAAGCGGGTCAAGCATGGCTATTTCGCGCATTTGCTCAAAGCTATAAATAAGGGCTAAATCGTCTTCAATTAAATCACGAAGCTGCTCTATTAGCTCAAAATATTCATCGGTGTAACTGGTTTTTTTTGAATCTTTTAAACACAAGGTGCCAAATACTTCACCTTCAGGCCAGTGAATTGGCAAGCCTAGGTAGGATTCAACGCCATCTTCAATCACCTCGGGCATGGTATTCCACTGCGTATCGTTGCGGGTATCGCTAACATACAAAGTGTTGTTGTTTTCGGCTACATATTTACAAAATAAGGGCGTTTCTGGAGGGAGTATAGGGTTGGTTTCAAAGTGTGAGCCGCCTTCATTTGCTCTAATAACTACGCGATAGCCTTTACTAGTAGCCTGAACTATATAGCCGGAAGGAGCCGAAAAAAGCCCCGTAATCAGATCAATGGTTTTTTGCCATTTATGTAATGATATTTGGCCATCGATACCAGAAAATGCCCATTTATCTGTTTCAAACATAACTATACCTCAGCTATTTAGTCGCCTTAGTATAGCCAAATAAATATGTTTAAGGCTACTTTCTGCGGCGTTTACTTGGTGCTCTTTGCCCCGTAATGCGCTTTTTATCGCGATCTTTACGGGCTTTATTGGTGTTTTTACGGTTATCTTTAGGGGGCTTGTTTAAATCAGGCTCGTAACCTTCTAGCCATTGTGGTGTTAAACGGGTATCAAGTAGTACTTCAATTTCTTCCAGTAGCCATTGCTCGTCAATACTTACCAGCGACATGGCAAGGCCTTGCTCACCAGCGCGCCCTGTACGGCCAATTCGGTGTACGTAATCTTCTGCTATGTAAGGTAGCTCAAAATTTATTACGTACTTAAGCGCGGGAATATCTAAACCGCGGGCAGCTACATCGGTGGCAACTAATACGCGCGTTGTGCCTTCTTTAAAGTTTTGTAATGCACGGTCGCGTGCACCTTGCGATTTACCGCCATGGATAGACTCAGTTTTTAAACCGTCTTTACACATTTCTTTGGCAAGTTTATCGGCCATTTGTTTGGTACGTGTAAATATAAGTACTTGGCGCCAATTTTTCATGCCAATCATGTGTGATACTAGCTCGCGCTTTCTATCTTCATCAACTGCGTAAATAACTTGCTCTACTTCAACGGCGGCTGAGTTACGTTTATCAACTTCAATCAGCTCGGGGTTTTTAAGTAGCTTTTTACTCAGCTCAAACACGCTGTCATCGAATGTGGCTGAGAACAATAAGGTTTGGCGATCGCCTGGAATGTGGCGCAAAATACGTTTTATTTCATCAATAAAGCCCATATCCAGCATACGGTCGGCTTCATCAAATACTAACGAATCAACACTTGAAAGCACCACACTGCCTTTAACGATATGATCAAGTAAACGCCCAGGCGTTGCGACTATCACTTGCGCCGTTTTAAGTGCTTTAATTTGTGGGCCAATACTTGCGCCGCCATACGCTAAAGCGCCTTGAATATTGCTGCCTTGAGCGTATTTTTCAAAGCTTGCAAATACTTGCTGAGCAAGCTCACGTGTGGGGGTTAAAATAACCACTCGGGCTATACCTGGCTCATCTTTTTTTGGTGTATTTAAAAGCTTATGTAGTAGTGGTAGTACAAAGGCGGCTGTTTTACCTGTGCCTGTTTGCGCACTGCCCATTACATCGCTGCCCGCTAATATGTGCGGAATAGTTTTAACCTGAATGGCGGTAGGCGTGGTGTAATTATTTTGCTCAATTGCTGTTAGTAATAACGAATCGAGTTTTAGAGATGAGAACGATGTGGCAGACATAGGCTTAGCTTTAAAATAACAAAGAGCACCATTATACCTGAGCTTTAGTAATAAAAAAGGCGCTATAAATAGCGCCTTTATTTAAAATAAACTTTAAGCCGGTTTTAAGGTGGCTTTTCGCTCATTATAAAACGCGATTAAGTCATCAACCGTTGCTTGGCAGTATTCACGAATACCCGACACTACCATGTGTTTTTCACCAAAACCGACTTTTTCGCCGTTTTCTAATAGGTCAAAGCGCAAGGTAATTTTGCCGCGCTTACCTGTGTACTCAAAACTTGGCTCAGCAAACTCAAGCGTTGGCGCTTGAATATCAATGTTATCAAGATTAATGATCATCGACTCGTAAATAACCATAGGGCGCGCTGGGTTAATCATTACATCTTGCTTGCCCATTAGCGGAATAATTACATGCGGAAATGCAGCACCAGAAAATTCAACATAGTTTTTTATTAAGCTATTTGTCAGTGTTGGGCACTTGCTGGTTTGGCCTTCGCGTTTTACCTTTAAAATTACTTTGTCGCCATTGGTTACATCAAACTCATCAGCCCCTTGTGGGAAATTAAGTTTAGTGTTTTCGTCAACCATACCGGCAAAGGTAAATTCCATTCGCTCACTTATACCGTAGCGGTCTAATACTAAAGAAAAAAGTAAGTCTCCTGGCGCGCAAAACTTTTTGGCATCTTTATCATGAAGTGGGTTGTAATCATCGGCAACGCACTTTGCGAAACGACACCCTTGCTCACGAGAGATAGAAACATAGTCAGCATGCTGCTGAAAGTAAGGACTTAACATAGATTGTTCACTGCTTAAACTGCTTATAACCTGCCCATACTACCAGAAAAAATTTAAAGAGAGGTCGAATCACTTACAAATTCATACAATTAACTTAAGGGTAAATATTGCACATACCTGTTTTAGTTAGTAATTTAGGTACCAAACTTAAATAAGGGACTAATTATTATGTTACGTGTTTTTGCAGCAATAAGCGTATTCACTGCTTTAACTGGATGCTCAAACGTGACTTTTCATACCGATATAGATAACGATGTTTTATCTGAGGAAATTGGTACGTACGTTAAAAAACGAGATTTACAACAGTTTTATAGCGACCAAGAAGCACACGAAAGTGGCGCCACACTTTTAGGCCGAATTGAAGGCAAAAGCTGCAGTGGAGATGGTAGAGGCAACAGTAGTATAAGCTATAATCGCTCTAAATCAGAGTCTATAGATTTACTTAAAGCTGATGCAATGCGCAGAGGTGCTAACGCCTTTACTATAAATTCTTGTCGCGAAATATCTGTATCGTATTGTGACCTGTCTGTTTTATGCAGCGGACAGGCCTACGACTATTAATAAATTATATATTAAGCGCAAAACTAAGTAGTACGCGCTTTCCTGACTCAATTTTAGAAACGCTGTGCTCGTACTTGTCGGGCCTAAATAGATACACGCGGTTAAACCAATTAATAATGCATTTTGAGCATTTAAAAACCCCACCCGCTTTGGGTTTTACGAGTACAAAATTAAGTTTGTAGTAACGCCCTTGCTGCACGGGGTCTATATGGTTCATTACGCTGTGGTTTGTAGGGTAAGTAACTAGGTTTATTGAAAAGGCATTACTGCTAAATAAAGCTTTGTTTTTTACAGGTGCAATCATGCTGCCTCCTTTTAATTTACATGCAGCATTGTAGCATTTGCTAAAGCGCCACTGCTTGCGCTAAACAATATCAAAACGCGATGACATATAGCCAAACAGCCTGAAACAAAAAAGCCGAGCTTAATTAATAAGCTCGGCTTTTTATAAAGTATAACTAAAGATTATGCATTTGGGTATGTGCGGTACGCACGCTCAATATTTTTAGCCTGCTTTTTAGAAATACCTAAATGAGCAAGTGCAACACGTAAACGCGCACGTGATAAGTCTGAGCCTAAAATTTCCATTGCATCAAGCACTGAGGTAGACGATGTTTTACCCGTGATTGCTACAAATATTGGCTCTAAAAAGTCTTTAATTTTAAGCTCGTGGAATGTAGCAACTTCTTTTGCAATGGCAAATATAGCTGGCTTATCAAAACTACGTAAACCTTCAAGCTGCCATACAAAAAACTGTAGCGCTTGGCGTATTACGTTTTCGTCAGCTTTGCCCGCTGTTAACAGTGCTGGGTCGTAAGTTGGAATGCCGCCTACAAAGTGGCCTGCTAAGTCAACCATATCCGAAAGCGTATTAATGCGCGTTTTAGCCTCTGGTAATACTTTAGCTAGCATTTCGCCATTAAACTTCCAATCAACAAAGCGCTGTACAAGTTCTTCATCTGTTAGGTTTTCGCGGATCCACATGCCGTTTAACCAGCTTAATTTTTCCACATCAAATACTGGGCCGCCAAGTGATACACGCTTCATGTCGAAGTGTTCAATCATCTCATTTAGAGTGAATTTTTCACGCTCATCTGGCATTGACCAACCCATACGGCCTAAATAGTTAAGCACGGCTTCTGGTAGGTAACCCATTTCTTTATAGTAATTAATAGACGTTGGGTTTTTACGCTTAGAAAGCTTTGATTTATCTGGATTACGTAATAATGGTAAGTGGCCTAATACGGGGGCTTCCCAACCTAAATCTTGGTAAAGTTTTAATAGTTTAGGTGCTGAGTTAATCCACTCTTCGCCACGGAAAATATGGCTTATTTGCATGTGGTGGTCATCCACTACGTTTGCTAAAAAGTACGTAGGGAAACCATCGGCTTTTAATAGCACTTGCATGTCTACGTTTTCCCACGGGATTTCAATTTCATCGCGTAGGTAGTCGTTAAACTTAAAGGTGCCTTCGCTAGGTATTTTCATGCGTATAACATAAGGCTTACCAGCAGCTAAGTTTGCTTTAATTTCATCTTCTGTGAGGTTTAAACCACGACCGTCGTATTTAGGGCGCAGACCTTGTGCCATTTGCTCTTCGCGCATTTGGTCAAGCTCTTCGCTGGTTGCAAAACAATAAAACGCTTTACCTTGCTCAACTAATTGGTGCGCGTATTTTTTGTATAAATCGCTACGCTCAGATTGACGGTAAGGGCCAAATTCGCCGCCTACATCAGGGCCATGATCCCACTCAAGACCTAACCAACGCAGGCTATCCATAATCGCTTGTTCTGACTCTGGCGTGCTACGAACCTGGTCTGTATCTTCAATACGAAGTACAAACTCGCCGCCTTGTTGTTTAGCAAAACAGTAGTTAAATAACGCAATATAAGCGGTGCCAAGATGCGGGTCACCTGTTGGAGATGGGGCAACACGAGTACGGATTGTCATGATAATGTCTCTTTTAATAAGTGAGATAAAAATTAAGGGGGTCGTTTAAGCCGCTACTTTGTTTAAGTAAGCAATAATATCGTTAGATTCGTACAGCCACTCTACTTGGCCATTTTTTTCTATACGTAGGCATGGCACTTTAATTTTGCCGCCTTGCTCTAACAGCTCTTGACGAAATTGTTGATTGTTTTTTGCATCACGCGTTTCTATTTTTAAGCCTTCGCGCTTAATTGCACGGCGTACTTTTACGCAAAACGGGCATGCTTTAAATTGATAAAGTTTAAATTGTGAGGTTTGCTGATCAAGCTGTGCTTGCACATCGCTTGCACGCTTTTTACTGCGAGGAGTAAATACAAAATTAAAGAATAAAATTATACAACCTAAAAACCAACGAACGAATTTCATGTTTGTGCCTGCCTACAACAATTTAAGGAGCCAGATTTTAGCACAAATTTACAATCAAAAAAGCTCAATACTATTATCGGTGGTCACTTCTTCATTTACCTCAAGCTCGCTATAAGCAGTCACTTTATTACGGCCGCTATTTTTAGAATGATACAGCGCCATGTCGGCTTGGTGCACTATGCTAGATACAGTATCAATACTTGCCAGCTCTAAAAAGCCAATGCTAATTGTAAGCTGCCCAACTTGCGGAAAGGGGTACTCAGCAATATTTGAGCGCAAACGGTTAAGTGCTATATACGCTTGTGCCTCAGTTTTGGTTTGAAATAGTACCGCAAACTCCTCGCCACCATACCTAAATACGTAGTCTTCTAACCTAAAGTTATTTTTTAGCAGGCGCGCCACAAGTAAAATAACCTCATCCCCTATGACATGGCCGTAATTGTCGTTTACGCGTTTAAAGTGATCGATATCTGCAATGGCTAAATACCATCGTCGCTTTTCGTTTGTATCATCACGGGGTAATAAAAAGCCTTTGCCTGAGACAATTTCGATCACTTTTTTATCAAAGGTTTGTCTATTTAAAAGCTCGGTTAAGGGGTCTAAACGCGATTTATGTAATAGCCCTAGCTGGTTGGCATAAATATTTAAAATATGCACGGCGAGCATTGTGGTGGTTTGCGCTAACTCTGTTGTGGTTTCTATTAGTAATATGCCAATTACTTTTCCAAAGTAATACATTGGCACATACGTTGTTACTACACCTAAGGCACGGCTTACTCTTATTTTGTTTTGGGTCACTTTATTAAGCAGCGCTAACGCTTCGTTAGACTCTAATACTTCAAGGCGAGTGTCGGTGTTTATAAGCGTAGGCGGTAATTGCGCACTAAAGTGTTTATTAATATAAATAGCAAAATTTTCAACTTCGAGCAGGTCGCCAATAATCTGTACTAACGACGCATCTAAATCACTTTCTTCTTCTTGCTGAGTTAGATTGATTATCCATTCGTGCCCGCAATTGTTTGCCTTCATTAGTTTACCTAAACTGTTTTAACTTCAATCAGTTTAGACAAAACTATCAACTTTGCTAAATAATTAACCAATACTTTTTAATTAGGGCGCATTCACCTATGTGGATTAAAGTTTGTTTTACTAAGCACTATAAAAAACTAAAGTAAAACTAAGTCGTCTCTGTGAAGCACCACAGCACCACTATCAAAGTCGAGTAGCTCGCCTATTTGCTCTGAGTGAGCACCTTTAATTTTATTTACTTCAACTTGGTTAAAGCGCGTTAACCCTCGTGCAATAACATGGTTATTGGTGTCTATTAAATCGATTAAGTCGCCACGCTCAAAACGGCCAAAAGCATTGGTTATGCCTTTGGCTAATAGGCTTGCCCCTTTGTTTTGTAGTGCAACAATAGCGCCTGCATCAATCATAATTTGGCCGGTACTTTTAGGCCCAGCCATTAGCCACTTTTTACGGCCATCTTTTGGTGCAGTAAGCTTTAAAAACCGCGTACCGGGTAATTGCTCGCTCATACATTTTAAAATAACATTATTGCCAGCGCCTTTTGCAATAATAACTTCAACCCCTGCGCGCCTTGCTACGTCGGCGGCTTGTAGTTTTGTGGCCATACCGCCGGTGCCTAAATTTGTACCGCTACCACCAGCCAGTTGGCGTAATTCATCATTTATATGGGTTACTTCATCAATTAGTTTTGCATCCGTATTGGTTCGCGGATCGCTGGTAAATAAACCTTCTTGGTCGGTAAGTAGTAATAGCTTGTTGGCATTAGCTAAAATAGCCACAAGCGCCGATAAATTATCATTATCACCTACTTTTATCTCGCTAGTTGCTACTGCATCGTTCTCATTAATAATAGGCACCACATCGTGGCTTAATAACGCATTTAAAGTGTCGCGCGCATTTAAATAGCGTTCGCGGTCATCTACGTCGGCACGGGTAAGTAACATTTGCCCTACGTTAATACCATACAAGGTAAATAAGCTTTGCCAAATATGTATAAGCTGGCCTTGCCCAACGGCTGCCAACATTTGCTTATCTATTAGGCCGCGGCCACAGGGTTTAATTAGTTGTTCGCGCCCCGCAGCAACCGCGCCACTTGATACTAATATAACTTGGTGGCCTTGCTTTTTTAGTTCGCTACATTGGCGAACCAGCTCAACCATATGGGCTTTGTCTAATTTATCGGTGCCGCCTGTTAGTACACTTGTGCCAAGCTTAACAACAATTACCTGTTCCCTACGCATTATTATTTACTATTAAAATTAAAGATAAATAAACTTATACCAGCTCGGTATTTTTGAACAAGTTAAAATTATTCATGCTAGGATCAGCGTTAATTTAATTTGATAAAATTTCATTTATGCCAGCTAGTTTATGCCTAATTATTGCTACCTTTTTATGGGGCAGCTCCTTTATTGCGCTTAAGTATGCTATTGCCGTTTACGACCCTGCATTAGTTATATTCTTACGCATGTTAACCACCTTAGTTTTATCGCTTTGTTTATGGCGCTATGTAATTCGGTTTGAGTATTTAAAAGGCGATTGGAAGTACTTATTAGGTATGTCGCTGGCTGAGCCTTGCTTGTACTTTTTGTTTGAAGGCCACGCAATGGAATACACCTCGGCCTCTCAGGCGGGAGTTATTGTTTCGTGCTTGCCTATTATTGTGGCATTGATGGCGTTTTTTATGCTTAAAGAGTATATCAGTAAAGCCATTGTGATTGGGTTTACCTTATGTATTGGCGGCAGTATTTTACTTACTTTGCTTTCACCCAATACTGATCAAGCCCCTAATCCATTATTGGGTAACTTTTTAGAACTTATGGCCATGGTATGCGCGGCGTTTTACACCATTAGCATTAAGCACTTGGCCAATCGTTACTCGCCGTTAACGCTCATTGCTTTACAAGGCATAAGTGGTAGTGTGTTTTTTGCACCGTTTTTGTTTTTTATCGACTTACCAAGCGAAAACCAGCATGACCTAGCCGCCCTTATGAGCATTTTGTATTTAGGCTCGTGCGTCACCCTCGGTGGCTATGGCATGTATAACTATGCAATTGGCAAAGTATCAGTGTTAACTGCTGCGGCTTACTCAAATTTAATTCCTATTTTCACGCTTATTTTATCAGCCATCATTTTGGGTGAAGTGCTCGATTTTTGGCAATGGGTGAGTATATTTATCGTGTTTGTTGGTGTAATAATAAGCCAGCGTCATCAAGAGCTGGTGGTCGACATACCGCTTAACGAAGCTGGTGATGACCCCATCAACTCAGCCGATACAAGCCATCTTAAATCAGTGCCCGATGCCAACGAGTCAAAAGGGTAACAGGTTAATAAGTAAAGCCCAGGCGTTTGTAAAAACGCCTGTTGGGATTGATGAATAACCTCAACCCCCTTCACTTTATAATGCTGAATTACGCCATTTTGCAACTGCAGCGTAAACGTTTCACCCACTTTGGTGTGTTGTAAAAATGCAAAGTGAGTGTCGTTGTGACCCGCTATTAACGCACCGCCTTGTGCATCGCCAAGCTTTGCCCCCGGCAAAAAGTGGCTTGGTGCAAATGCTAAATTACGACCACTTGCCCCAGCTAAAACGCTAAGCGTTTTACTGTACTTAGGCCAGCTAAGCTGCGCTGTAACAAAGGTATCGGCGTAAAACCACGGTTTAACGCGAGCGTTTGGCGTAATAAGGGCCTCTTGCCAGGCCTGCTCTATTAATACTTGTGCAAGCCATGCCTTAGCTTGCATATAAGCACCATGAGAAAACAACCCCAGCCCGGCGATTAATAAGCCTGCACTTAGCCACTTATTCATTTAAATGCCCGAGTTAATTTTACCGCGCCGAACCCGGCTAACAAAATACAGCCCAGCAGGATGTAAAGTCGGCTTTGTCCATCGGTTTGCGGTAATCGCATAGCTAGCCCTTGTGGCACTGCGTTTTTAGCTAGTGCAGTTTGCTTTGCAGGCTCGTTAATTTGAGTGTGTTCAATAGCTATAAAGGCCGTAAATGGGCTAAGTAATTGATGCGTGAGCGCAAGCCCTTGCACCTCATTTTTAACTGTCTGCCGGTCATTATACAAAAGCAACGATTTAATTTTTTGGCGCGCCCACAGCTTATCAATCCCTTTTGCGTTTGCGCTATTTTGTGCGCTTAGTTTTATATTCAAGGGGCCTTGAGCGGTTTGCCCATTAAGCGTAATTCGACTCGTATCGTTTAGCTTTATAGCCACCATTATTGGCTCGCCAAAATATAAGTCGGGCAAGGGGGAAGGCCAAAAATCTAAACTATTACCACTTTCATCGCTCAGTTCTAAATTAGTGATAGCTGGATGAGCAAGCTTATCAAATAACTGCTGCATTTTAGGCTGCACTTCATGTGTGCTACCTATAAACGTAAACGACCCTTTGCCTATATCTGCAGCGCGGCGCATAAAAAAGCTATTAGGTGCACTACCAATACCGACAGTAAATAAACGGCTATCGCCCAATTTACGCTGAATATTTTTAAATAAGGCTTCTTCATTGCTTACACTGCCATCCGTTAAAAATACCACTTGGCGTACAAAGCCTTCAAAACGGCTACCATCAAGGACAACATCAAGGGCACCTTGTATTTCGGTGCCGCCATCCGCCTCTAAGCTATAAATAAAGCGCTCAGCACGGCGCAAATTAAAATCGCTGGCAATGAGGGGTTTATCGCTCATGGGGGTAACCACGTTATCAAAGCCAATAATGTTAAAGCTGTCGTCGCTATCGAGTAAAGAAAGCGCATAAAACAGCGCCTTTTTAGCTTGCTCCATAGATTGCCCGTGCATAGAGCCTGATGTATCTACAACAAACACCATTTCACGTGGTAGGCGCTGCGTTTGCGTAAAGTGATCTGCTGGTGGCATTAGCATAGCAAGTCCGTATCGGTCGCCATTTTCAAACTGCTGAGTAAAAAATGCCGCCTGGGCGCTTTCTTTTTGTAGCGGTTTAAACTCCAGCACAAAATCGCGATTTATGGCTTTTTGCTCATTTAAAGCAACCGTATATTGACCAAATGCTGGGTTATGAATGTCTACGTTATGAAATTTAGAATTTATTTCTACCAGCTCCAGCCCTACGTCTATGTCTATATTTAAGCTAAATTTGCTATCGGGTACATCCTCTTGGCTTTGCTCTGAGCTTTGTATGTTGTAAACAGGGTTTAACCAGCCGCTTGGTGCCTGATTTAATACGGTTTTGTCAGTGTTACTTTGCCCAATTTCACCGCTAATTGCATGATAGCGCGGCGTAATAGTTGTAGGAAAACGAACCGCAAATGTACCACTGCTGTAATTAATAATTTCTTGATACTCAAGCTCAACAATAACCTGCTCGCCAGGGCCTATATTTGCCACATTAGTAATAAACATATTCGCGCGCTGCTGGCGCACAAGTGCGGCTTGCTTGCCTGCCTTTTTTGCCGCTTGGTATTTTTTTTCGGCCTCCACTTTTTTATCTATTTGACCTTTAATGACCCGCTCACCTATGCGCATCGTCATTGCATGAACGGCGCTTTCATCAGGCAGCGGAAACACATAACGCGCATTTACCGCAAACGGATTATCGTTTTGATAAGTTTGCTTAACGACCACATGGTTAATTAGGCCGGTTAAAGTCATGTTTGCGTCACTTTTTAAAATAATGGCTGGCGCTACAGCCGCACCGCCACTGTCAAAAAGTTCAAGCTTGGGCGACTGTGCCTGACTATTAAAACTAACCAGAAGCACACTCACTAAGAAAATAAAAATGCTTACTTTAGTAAGCATTTTGGTTAGGTTACTCAACATAAAATCACTCCATCGAACGCTTAACTTTACTCAAATAAAAATGGTTTTAGTTACTTGCCGTTTGGCCATTTACCGGGTTTATTGAGCGAGTAGTTAGTGTTACGCGTCTATCAAAAAAGTTATCTTCAACTGTGTTGCTATTTGCTAATGTATGCTGCTCACCAAAGGCCTGAGCACTTAAACGTGTATGGCTAATACCGTGCTTTATAAGGTAACTTTGCACTGCGTTTACACGTTTTTTAGATAATAAAAGATTCGCTTGCTCATCACCGCGCTGATCGGCAAAACCACTTAAGTCTAACGCTAGTTGCGGCTGGTTTTTTAACAGCACCACAAGCTGGTCTAACTGGGCAGCAAAGTGCGGGGCAATAACACTTGAGCCTGTTTTAAATTGTACTGTCATGGCAAGTAAGTTATTTATTTGCGATTGTGTTAGCTGCTCATTTTGATTAGTGAGTACATCTAACTGTTGCTCAAGCTTATTGTTGTGATTAAGCACGTGCATGTAGTCACTGGTTTTTTCCTGCATCAGCGTAATCGCGCGCTGTTGCTGGGCTATTTTGTCATCGGCCACTTTTGAATCACCAATTAAGCCCCCGGCAAATGCGCCAATAAAGGCACCAATTGGCCCACCAACGACACCACCAATAATGGCGCCTGTTCCTAAGCCAATGGCGGTTTCTTTGTGTGCTTCTTTAGAAGGGGTGTTAGCGGCTGACGCAAATGCAGGTGTACACACACTGGCTACGAGCGTTAATGCGATTAATGTCTTCTTCATGATGTAATCCTTAAACTTGTTTTAATTTGTGATGTTTTGTTTTGATGGTTGTATTAAAGCAACTGCAAGTGGCAACAAAGGGGAGAAAAAATGGCAAAGTACTGAGCAATTGTGGCAAAAAAATGGCAATTGCCTTTTTAACCGTACATAGCTGAAAAACTTCGATATAGTGCGTTTTAAAATAAATAAGGGTGAGTAGAATGAAAAAAATAGCCATCATTGAAGATGAAACCGCCATCCGCGAAAACTATATTGAAATGCTTAGCGCTCAAGGTTATCAAGTAAGTGGTTTTGCTGATCGCGTCAGCGCAGAGAGTGCATTTAAAGACGCCCTACCTGATTTAGCCATTGTTGATATTGGTTTAGGCCACGAAATTGACGGCGGTTTTTTACTTTGCCAAACTTTGCGTACGCTTTCTAAAACACTGCCTATTATTTTTTTAACTGCACGCGATAGCGAAATAGATACCGTGTGTGGCCTGCGTATGGGCGCCGATGACTACCTAACAAAAGATATTAGCTTAGCCCACTTGGCTGCGAGAATAGGCGCGCTATTTAGACGCATGGAAGCGCTTGAACAACCCGCCGATGCCAATGCATTAATTACACGCGGCCCGCTTAAGCTCGACACCCAGCGCATGCAGGTATTTTGGCAGCAGCAATTAGTTGATTTAACGGTGACCGAATTTTGGATGCTGCACTCACTTGCGCAGCGCCCAGGCCATGTTAAAAGCCGTAACGATTTAATGAGCGATGCAAAAATTTACGTAGACGACAGTACTATCACCTCACATGTAAAACGCATTCGTAAAAAGTTTATGGCACTTGATAGCCACTTTGACTGCATAGATACCGTGTACGGTATGGGCTACAGGTGGGAGCAACGCTAATGTTACGTTTTGGCCTACGCAGTAAATTTATACTTCTGTCGTGCTTTTTGTTTTTACTGCCGTGGCTTGGTTACGAGTACGTATGGGAAATGGAAAAGTTTTTACGCCAAGGCCAAGAAAAAACCCTCGTAGGCACCACACGCGCGCTTGCCACCGCTTTGCACGAGCGCCCAGCACTGTTTGATGAGCAAACCAACTTTTTAGATCAGGTAGTAAAAGGCCGCGACTTATATGCGTACAACCTTAAAAATGCCATTCAACTTGATGGCAAGCTGAGCGACTGGCAAAGCTATCAACCACTTTTTTGGCATTACGATAAACGTTATTTACAAAAAACGCAGCGCAATCACCAAGCCAGTGATTTATCGTTTGATCATATGGTTGGCAAATTTGATAACTATTTATATGCGGTGTTTAAAGTCACTGACGATCATCTTGTATACCGTGCTAAAAATAGTTTAAGCATTACGAATAACGACCATTTAAAAATTGGCCTAAAAAACCCAAGCGGCGATTTTAATACGTACATTATTGCCCCACGCCAAGATGGCTGGGTAAATGCGTTTAATGCGAATACCAAAACACCGTTTACAAAAATTCAGGGCTATTTTATGCGCACTGAATCGGGATATAACGTAGAGCTGCGCTTTCCTATTCATATGCTGGGTAACAAGCTAGGCTTTGCCGTGGTCGATATCGACACAAAAAAAGCGCCGTTTGATTCTAAAACAATGTCGACCTCTAATTTAAATAACCCCAGCGATTTAGGCTCGGTATTGGTGCCCTCACCCGAAATTAATCGAATTTTAAAAGGTATGGGCCACAGCGGCAGCCGTATTTGGGTGGTTGATAACCATCATCGCGTATTAGCGCAGTCGGGCACAATTCAAAATGCCGATGGCGTATGGGCCGACGGGCTCAAAAACCAGCCGCCTAAAAATGCCTGGCAGCGCTTTGAGCAAACGTATTTACACCCGCTTTATTATAAAATTTTAACTCGCCCCGAAAACGAATTTTTAGATACCCTACACGATGTCGCTTCAATGCAAGGTACGCATTTAGCTAAAGCACTCAAAGGGCAACCAGCGTCGTCTTGGCGGTTAACCCCCGACAGTAAAGCCGTTATTTTATCGGCGGCTTACCCTATTTGGATTGATGACAAAGTCATTGGCGCAGTCATCGCTGAGGAAACCACTAACGGTGTACGCACACTGCGTAATAAATCGCTCGAAAAGCTCTTTAACGTTATTTTAGCGGTGATGCTAATTGGTACCGTGACGCTGTTCTTTTTTGCCTCGCGTATTTCGAGCCGTATTAGACGACTGCGTGATACCGCAGAGCAAGCCATTGACGCCCAAGGGCGCATTACCGGCAGTATTAATTACAGCGACTCAAACGATGAAATTGGCGACCTTTCACGAAGCTTTGCCAATATTGTTGGCCGGTTAGGTGGGTACACTAACTATTTAGAAAATATGTCATCGCGGTTATCGCACGAACTGCGCACGCCGGTGGCTGTGGTGCGCTCGTCACTTGAAAACTTACAAAGCCTGCCACAAAACGAGCTAAGCCAAAAATACTTAGAGCGCGCCAGTGAAGGGGTTGAGCGCTTAGGAAAAATAATAACCACCATGAGCGAAGCCACACGCCTTGAGCAAAGCATTCAAAGCAACGAGAGCGAGCCGTTTGATTTACAAAAGGTCATTAATGGCTGCATGCAAGGCTATCAGCTTACTTACCCTGAACAATTATTTGAGCTTGATGTATGCCAAAACTCTTTACCTATGCAAGGAGCTCCCGAGTTTATAGCTCAGCTACTTGATAAGCTTATTAATAATGCGCTGGAATTTAGTGAAGCCAATACGGCTATTAATGTAGGTCTTAAGCAGAGCGAAAATAAAGCAATATTAACAGTGAGTAATACAGGCCCCGCACTGCCTGAAGGGCTAACTGAGCATATTTTTGATTCTATGGTGTCGGTGCGTAGTCAGCAAATGCAGCAACAACCACATTTAGGGTTAGGGCTTTATATTGTAAGGCTAGTGTGTGATTACCATAACGGCAGTGTCACTGCGCAAAATAACGAGTGCGGTAATGGCGTGGTATTTAAAGTAACCCTGCCTTTACAAAACTAGGCTGTGCATAAAGTAGCGCCCTGCTGAGTCGCCCTTATTTTTTGCACAGTGATTACAATTTACTACAACTTAAAATGTAACTATTCACTTTTAATTCAGTCGAACAGCCATACCCTGAGCGCTAATTAAGGAGAATAGATCATGAACAACCCACTTGAGCGTGAAGAGATCGAATTTATTTTTGATTTATACAGGCCCCAAGAGCAAGCACCTAGCTTACCTTCAGAGCCTGTCACCTCTACATATAAAAACTTACGACAGCCAGAGCAAGTTAAAAACGAAGGCGTGTCTGAATACCTCAGCTAGGGCTTTGCCTATTGCGTTGCTTGCTCGTGTTGTAAAAACGCTTTGATGCAGTTTATTTCTGCCAGCTTTACCTCTTCGCCTATTTCTGGGCCTTTTTTGCCATTTTTTAGTGCAGTTTGCACTACCTGCTTTTTATCCAATTTTTGTAATTCATTAAAAATTGCACGCAGCTTAGCTTCTTGCGGATAGGGCTTATCTACGAGCGTTTCTCCGCGCCCTTGCGCATCACACTGGCATGCCTGGGTAAACGAAATAAACCGCTCAGGGTGCACTAAAGCATTTAAATTAGTGACAATTAATTTATGAATCGTTTGTGGCCTTAATTGCTCAAGCGTATGGCATAAGGTGTGATTATCGCTGGTGAGTACGCCAATATCGCGAAAGCGGTTAGGCACTTTTAAACGCTCACAAAACTTTTCTACTACGGCTACCCCTTCGCGCTCATGGCCGCGTAAATTACCGCGTTTTTTATAGCTCAGTGCCTTGCCAAAATCATGAGTGAGTGCCGCAAACCGTGTTTCTAAATTAAAGTTTAAATCGGCAGCGCGCCTAAGTACCAACATAGTATGAACAAGCACATCGCCTTCGGGGTGGTGATTGGCAGGTTGCGGTACACCGTCCATTTGCTCTATTTCAGGGAAAATACCTAAACCATGCAGTGCTTGAAAATAAAGTTCAGGGTGTTTTTCACCCAGTGCTTTTTCGGTTTCAAGCCATACGCGTTCGGGCACTAAATGATTAAGCTCACCTTTGTTTTTAAGCTCGCGCATTAATGCATACGTACTTGGGTGAATACGCCACTCACTTCCGTAACGCGCCAAAAAACGCGCTATGCGTAATACCCTTACAGGGTCTTCTACAAAGGCCTCTGTGGTATGGCGCAATATTTTATTGTGTAAATCGCTTTGGCCATTAAAAGGGTCAATAACGGTGCCGTTTTCATCAAGTGCCATTGAGTTTATAGTTAAATCGCGCCTTGCAAGGTCTTCCTCGAGCGTAACATGAGGACTGGCGTCTACCACAAAGCCGGTATAGCCTTTACCACTTTTTCGCTCAGTGCGGCCCAAGGCGTATTCTTCTTTTGTTTTTGGGTGTAAATAAACCGGAAAATCACTTCCTATAGGCACAAAACCAAGCGACTCCATAGTTTGGGGTGTTTCGCCTATAACAACATAATCGTTATCTTTTGATGCTATATTAAGGAGCTGGTCGCGTACCGCGCCACCAACAAGGTAAACTTGCTTAAGGTTGTGTTTCACTGTTTATCCTAATCACACTGGGTGGTTATTTGATATCGATCATACCATTAAAATAGCCATTGTTTGCCAAGCTTAAGTAAGCTCATTACAATAGCACTTTATTTAAAGCCGCAGCCTTATACTCAATGAAAAATCATTCATCAAAAAAAGAACTTATGCTACTGCCTATATTACTTGTGGTTATTGTAATGTGCGTGGCGGGACACTTTTTACTACAGGCTAACTTTCAAGATAGCAACATGGTTGAATACATGTTGGCAGCGCTGCCCTTTGCGATGTTTACCCTAGTTATTGTGGCATTTAAAATGGCAGCTAAAAGCGAAGCCAATGAGCAAAGCGAGCAAGACTCTTAATTTTACTCTTAAAGAATATAATACCCAAACCAATCAGGCTTTATTGGCTGAGCATGCCCACTTGGCGTAAGCTTGATATTTAATTGGCTGTCGAGTAAATCTATAGCAAAGCAGTCATCTACATCATGTAAATCATCTTTATGAATATGGCTAAGGCCTGCAAGCAAATCGCTTTTAGCGCGCTGCTTGGCCTCTGCTGGGCTACCGGCAACATACAAGGCAAAGTCGTGTTGCTCTGCCATAGAGTCGCTTCTGTAAGCGCCTAAATTAACAAAATACAACTGCTTATTTTGCTCAACGTAAGTATCAACGACTTCTACTTTATAACCGTCGATATGGTTAACTGCCATGTAGCTGTCCATATGCACATTGTTTTTATCGCCCACCCATTGGCTTTTTAGTTTTGAGTAGGTTTGCTCAATGCTTTGACCTACAACAAAGCGAATATCGTGCATTTCTATGTGGCAGCCTTGAATTCGCCCGCCTAAATACACCATAAATAACTGCATTTAATTACCTTACTTTTAAATTACACTAAATTATCGACATCAATATTGTGTTTTTTTATTAATTTATAAAAATCCGAACGATTACGTTTGGCAAGTTTTGCGCCTTCGGCTACGTTACCACCGGCCATTTTAAGGGTGTTTATTACATAATCGCGCTCAAACTCTTTTTTGGCATCGTTTAAAGAAAGCGGCTCTGCACTGGCTTCGTTTGAATTAAGTGCGTTTAACACTAAGTGCGCAGAAATTACCTCGCTGGCGCTTAATGCGACCACTTGCTCTACAACATTTTGTAACTGGCGAATATTCCCAGGCCAGTCGTAACGTACCAGTGCATGCATGGCATCGTTTGCAAAGCGCTTTTCTTTTTGGTTCATACGTTTAGCAATACTTGCGCTAAAGTGTTGGGCAAGCAAGCTTATATCTTCGCGGCGCTCACACAGCGGCGGCAATTTTAAATTAACAACATTTAGTCGGTAGTATAAATCTTCCCTAAATTGTTGATTGCTAATCGCATCGGGTAAATTTTTATGCGTGGCCGATACAATGCGCACATCAATAGGAATTTCTTCTTGGAAGCCCACCGGGCGTATGGTTTTTTCTTGTAGTACACGCAGTAACTTAACCTGTAAGTTAAGCGGCATATCGCCAATTTCATCTAAAAATAAGGTGCCGCCTTGCGCTTGCTGAAACAAACCTTGGTGATCTTTCACCGCCCCTGTAAATGCGCCTTTTTTATGGCCAAATAATTCTGACTCTAAAAGCTCCCCTGGCACTGCACCACAGTTAATAGCCACAAAAGGCCCTTCACTTACATGGCTGTGTTGATGAATCGCCTGAGCCAATAACTCTTTACCGGTACCACTGGCGCCCGAAATAAGCACATTTACTTGGGTTGGCCCCAGTAACTTTACTTGTTCAAGGAGGTGCAACATAGCGCCACTACGCGTGACTATATTACTTTTTTGAGGTGACTCTTCTGCGTTTACGCCATGTATTTCAATGGCTTTGGCTAAGCTATCAAAAAGCTCATCTTTATCTACCGGTTTTGTAATAAACGCAAAAATACCTTGTTTTGTCGCCTCAACCGCATCGGGAATAGAGCCATGCGCTGTCATCATTATTACCGGCAGTGCTGGGTAGCGGCTTTGTAATTGGCGATGCAAGGCCATGCCATCCATTTCGTCCATACGCAGGTCAGTTATAACTGCATCAAACACGTGGCTTTTAAGAACTTGCAATGCAAGTATGCCGCTTTCACAGGTAGTTACTTCATACCCTTTAGACTCGATTCTTAGTGCGAGTAATTTAAGTAAACTTGCATCATCATCAACAAGTAATACTTTTGCACCTTGTGGTGTGTGTGTTGTCATAATTACTGCTCCTTCGTGTCTTCGCGTAGTAATAACTGTTGCTCTATGGTGGCTAAAGACGATAACGTTTGCTGCATTTTGTCATTTAACGCCTGCTGCTCTTTTAGCGCATTGATTTGCCGCGTAACATGCTGCTTTTGAAGCCATAAATATTGTTTAATAGGCTCTGGCCAAAAGTAGGCTAAATCGAGTTTTTGCAAGCGTGCCATTACCTCTTTGGGTGCGCTTGAAGTGTTAATACACATGTATTTAAAAAAGCGTTTTAGCTCTTTCTCACCTAAATAAGTGAGTGGGGTTGGTTTTACTTTAAAACCACCACATTGATTAGCATGCCATGCAATAACACGTGCTGCGCTGGGGTAAACGGGGTCACTTTTAGGACGCTTTTTAGGATTTGGCACCGCATTTTTTGCAGGCGCAACCTCCTGTGACACAGCTGCTGTTTGTGTGTTATTTGT
Organism: Pseudoalteromonas sp. S3785; assembly: GCF_005887365.1. NCBI lineage: Bacteria > Pseudomonadati > Pseudomonadota > Gammaproteobacteria > Alteromonadales > Pseudoalteromonadaceae > Pseudoalteromonas > Pseudoalteromonas sp. S3785. The sequence continues at coordinate 42,266 of NZ_PNCT01000028.1, forward strand.
TGCACACCCAGCTAAAATAACCGCACTACTGAGCACACATAAAATAGCTATTAAACGCGTACGCATGCTATTAAACTCCTTGATTAATTAAAGGTATTTTTATTGTAAATAAGCAGCCTTGGGGCTGGTTATGCTCAACACTGAGCTGACCTTGTAACTGCTCAACCGACTCTTTTACTATGGTTAAACCTAGGCCACTGCCTTGCAGCGTAACATCTTTATTATGCTTACCTTGGTAAAATGCGCTGAATATTTGGGTTTTTTCTTGCTCTTTAATACCACAGCCTTCATCGCGCACTTGTATTGTTAGTCGCTTTTGCTCAAGCGCTAAGGTTACATCAACGCTTTGCCCTGTATTTGAAAACTTTAACGCATTAGAAATGAGCTGAATAAGGGTCATTTCTATTAGCTCTGCGGGTAATGCAAGTGTCTGTTTTATTATGCTGTTGTGCCAATTTAGACGTTGCTGCTTAGCCGTTAAACGGTGCTCAAAATGGCTGTTTATTTTATTTATTAAATTACCAAATTCGACCTCGCTAACACTGTCTTTACTGGTTCTGATAGCGTTATAACTAAGTAAGCTGTCAATCATAGTGCGCAGGCGCACCATAGATTGGCTAATAAGTTCAAGCACAGCTTGCTGCTCTTTTGTAATGGGCCCCACTATTTCATCACGAAGTAAATCGGTGCCCTCGACCATTGAAGCCAACGGCGTTTTAAGCTCGTGGGTTACATGGCGTAAAAAAGTATCTTTTTGTTGCTCGAGCATATGTAGCTGCTCTTGCACCCATTGTAGTTTTTCGCCCAACTCCACCAGCTCACTGGAACCTTGCACCGCTATTTTTTGCTGCCAGTGGCCTTGCCCTAGTTTATCTATTACCGACGTAAGCCCTTTTAAACGTTTGCTTATGCGCCATAAAAAGCCCCCACCCACTAGTAAAGTAAGCGGAATAAGCGCCACTAACCAGTTAATAAACGAGCTTTGCAAAGTGCTTAGCTCATTTTGATTATTTTGAATTTGCGCCGCATTTATATCACGCAACCACACTGTAAGCTCAGCCACCAAATCGCTAATAGGCACAAACAATGCTGCATCTTGTTGGTTGTTTTCAATTAGCGCTTGATGAGTACTTCGTAAGATTGCTGCTAAGCGGCGCCATTGCATAGTGTATTGCCCAGAGGTACTTTTTTGGCTGAGCGTATCGATTGTTTGTAAGGAGGATTGCCATTTTTCGTTTATTAGCGTGTCGAGCGACTCGCTTTTTAAAACCCAATTTTGGCGAGTAGCTCGCTCTAGGCTATTTAACTCTTGCTTTAAAAAATTGAACGACTTAGTAACTTGGTAATTATTACTGACAATAAGCTGGGTTACAGCGAGCTGTTTGTTTAACGCATTTAAAAAAACAATCACCACTAAACTAAGTGGCAGTAACGACAGCAGCATGCTAATAATAAACTGACCTATTAAGTTAGGCCGCCAATTGAGCATTGCACGATACTTTTTAGCCAACGTTACAGGCATTATCATTTCCTTTTATTATTTTAAGCGCCCTATTTTAGTTACTTACCTTATACTCTCGCTGAATCAACTTCTATATTTAACCCAATATATCCATCTGTTGCCATTTAGCAACATGCTAACTCATTGATAACTATGTTAAGTACTAAGAGTACGCACCGTCTGTTGCAAAAATAACACACATTTAAGTAAAAAATTCCGGCAAGCGCCACATAAAAACCATAAACTACTGATTTTAAATACTTATTTAAATTGGCACTATTTTTGTAATAGCGAGTGCAACTTTAATCAATAAGGAAATTAAATGAACAACCGCTTTTTAGTAATTTTACCCATGCTGGCTTTTGGGTTTATGGGCACAGATGCAATAGCTATGGACGTTCAAGCTACATTTAACGAGCTAGATAAAGACAGTAACGGCACACTTAGCGAATCAGAAGCGGGTGAAGATGCCGTACTACACGAAAACTTTTCACAAATAGACACTAACCAAGATGGTCAGTTGTCATTAAGTGAATTCAAAAAGTTTATTCAGTAAATTCATTTAATAAGGAACATGATTATGAAACAACTTATCGCAGCATTTGCATTAATGTTTTTAGCCATTAGCGCCACAGCTTTAGCCTCTTCTGTAAATATTCGCTTTGCTCATTTAGACAAAGATATGGATGGAGCAGTATCACTTGCAGAAGCAAAGCAAGACAAAGAAGTAATGAGGCAATTTGCTGATTTGGATGAAAATGAAGACAAGAAAATTTCTAAAGAAGAGTTTCAAAACTTTAAACCATAATTAAGTTTTACTTAAGCTTTTACCTAGTAAAGTAGGTTTCAAAAGCATTTGCCATAATCCCTGAGGGAATGTGTAAACGGATTTATTGTTGGGAAGTTAAATTATGGCAAGTGCTTTTTTTATTAATCTACAAACACTGTATGTTGGAAGGAAAACCATGAAGTGTGTTTTTTTTAGTGTTATCGCTATTACCATGATCAGTTTTAATGCTGTTGCGTTAGATGTTAAACAGCGTTTTGATCACCTTGATGCCAATAAAAGCGGCTTTTTAACTGAAGACGAGTTAGAGCCTCAGCCTCAGCTACTCAGCACCTTTACCCGCTGGGATAAAAACCAAGACAAACAAATCTCGCTTCTTGAGTTTAAAGACTATTTAACCAATAACCTTTACTGAGTAGTATAAATATGAAGACCGTAAGCTATTTAGCGCTTGTTGCGCTGGGCCTTTTTAGCGATGCAACCCTTGCCCAAAGTACAGAAATTGCCGATAAATTTGAAAAGTTTGACCGTAACCAAGATGGCTTTTTAACCCGCTCTGAAACCGCCATTGACCCCGCTCTATGGTCGCGTTTTTCAAGTTATGATAAAGATAAAGACGGCAGACTTACCCTTTCTGAATATGGCCTATACGCCAGTAAGTAACTCTTTTTTATGCGTAAGCGCTAAATTTTTAACAGCCCTTACGCTTTTAAGCTATCTACCTCAACATATTGGTATTCTAAAAGTGAGTTTGCTAGTGTTATTTTACTAACAATAAAAAATAACTAACTTATGCAACTTAAAAAACTTTTCAACCCACTATTGCTTGCTGGTTTATTTGCAAGCTGCACTAGCATCGCTCAAACGCAGGTTATTTATAACGCTAATGGCTATACGCCTTTGTATCAAGGCGGTATACACACATTTTCCACTTTAGTAATTAAAAACGGCAAAGTCGTAAAAACTGGGGATGATACGCTTAAAAACACCTTTCCAGATGCCACACTCATTGATGCCAAAGGCAATACGTTGCTGCCAGGGCTAATTGACGCCCACGGCCATGTGATCGGGCTTGGCGACAACCTATCGCAACTTGATGTGCGTGGTGCTAAGTCGGTTGAAGAAATAACCGCAAAGTTAGAACAATTTGCGAAAAATAAACAAGGCTGGCTATTAGGCCGAGGCTGGAACCAAGAGCTGTGGAGCAACACACGCTTTCCTACCGCTAAAGACTTAGATAAGGTCGTTAATGACCGCCCAGTGGTGCTTTCGCGCGTTGACAGCCATGCAATTTGGGTTAATAGCAAAGCCTTAGAGCTGGCCGGTATTACCGCAGCTACTCAAGCGCCTGATGGCGGCGAAATCATTAAAGATGAATTTGGTAATCCAACCGGTATTTTTATAGATAAAGCAGAATCGTTAATTACCCAGCATATGAGCGCCCCTTCAAAACAAGCTATAAGCGACTCGTTAGATGCCGCAGGCGCCCATTTACTTAGCTTAGGTATTACCTCTACTCACGATGCCGGTATTGATAAAACCACCTGGGAAGTTTATAAAGCGCGCAGCGAGCAAGGTGATTTACCACTAAGAATTGTCGCTATGCTCAGTGCTGCCAGCCCCGATTTAGAGTACATGCTTAAAGCTGGGCGCTACCAAGATGCTGATTCGTTTATGTCTATTCGCAGTGTAAAAGTGTATGCCGATGGCGCATTAGGCTCGCGCGGGGCTGCGCTCATAGATGACTACGCAGATAGAAAAAACCACCACGGCCTGATGCTAGAAACCCAAGCCAAGTTGGAAGAATTATTTACTTTAAGCTTTAAAAATGGTTTTAGCGCGAATACCCATGCAATTGGTGATAAAGCCAATAAAGTGGTGCTGGATGCCTATCAAAATGTGTTTAAGCAAACGGGCGGTATGTTACTGCGAAACCGTATTGAACACGCACAAATTGTCACCCCTGATGACATACCACGTTTTAAAGCACTAAAAATAATTCCATCTATGCAACCTGTGCATGCTACCTCCGATATGCATATGGCTGAGCAGCGCTTAACCGATGATCAGCTACAAGGTGCGTATGCATGGCAAACATTTTTAAAGCAAGGCTCTGTGATTGCTGCAGGCTCTGACTACCCTGTGGAACTAGCAAACCCCTTTGATGGTTTGTATTCTGCTATTACCCGTATGGATCATAATAAGTTGCCTGAAAACGGTTGGCGCGCCGCTGAAGTGCTTAGCCGCGAACAAGCCCTAAGAGCATTTACACTTGGGGGCGCGTATGCAGCGCACCAAGAGTTTAAAATAGGCAGCTTAGAAAACTCAAAGTGGGCTGACTTTATTTTAGTAGACAAAGATTACTTTAAAGTCCCTGTGGATGAGATTTATAAAACACAGGTTTTACAGACTTGGATTGCTGGAGAATTACGTTTTAAAAAAGAATAGCTTACAAAGTAGGCGCTTTTTTAAATAAATGAATTTATTATGAATATTTACTAAAGTAATTAAAAAGTATGTCGATAACTGGGGGAATTTAAAAACCTCTTATGTTTCAGGAAGAAAACATGTTATCTAAAAAAATATCTCTTACTTTATCGACTCTTTTTACTTTATCACTTTGTGCATGCTCTACTCACCCAGTTTACAATGGCCACGCACCTCATAATAATATTGGCCACCATAACGCACACAGCCGCTATTCAGACGTTCATCAACCACGTGTAAATAACTGGCAGTTCCCTGAAAACAACTACCGCCCTATTAACAACAGCAAATTACTAAGTAACTACACAGAACAATTGGCAATGAAGCTAATTGAAAATATGAACTACATCAACAGTGGTACCCCTGTTGCAATTACATCTTTTGTGAATTTAGATGACAATTTACAAACCACTAATATATTTGGTAATCATCTAGCTGAAAGCTTTATTACTGAAATGCAGGAGTTTGGTTTGTCTGTGGTTGATTACAAGCACACCGGCGCGGTGCATGTAACCCCATTAGGTGACTTCTCGTTTAGTCGCAACGGTAAAGAAATTAAAGGCTACCCACATATCGAATACACTTTAACAGGCACTTTAACTTACACTAATCGCGGTGTAATTGTTAATGCTCGTATTATTGGCGCTAAATCTAAAGTGGTGGTTTCATCTGCGAAAGGCTTTATTCCAAGTTTTATCGTTGAGTCAATCTACCCAACACGCAGAACTGATGGTCTTTTATTAGACGCAGTGCTTTAAAATAAAAAAGGGTTAACTTAAACGTTAACCCTTTTTTGAATTTTTAACTTCTGGCTTCTTTTACTTTCGGCTCTCGGTACAATTTTATTAGGTGATACACATTGACCACTGCTAATAAACCATTGGTAAGCGCTACAGGCACCGCGCCAATAGCCACACCATATACCGTAAATACGATACAGCCAAACATATTATACCAACGCAACTTAACTACATCGGTCATGGTTAACGATGCAACCAATAAAGCTGATGCAATATAACCTAAATATTCCCAACTCAATTGTTCTCTCCTACCCTTTAGGTTAGCATTACACTAATGCTAACTTGTGGCACTTCTCAGTGTTGCAACGTTTAATACCAATGCGCAATAATACTCAATCATTTTGCGGGGCTAAACGTGTCGCTACCTGCGTTAAAAAATTCTCATTTAGAGCAACTAAATAGCGAATTTTTTGCCTAGCTATCACTACGTTATCCTAACCTCAAAAGAGATCACTTACTTATGCGGGTTGGTAT
>NZ_PNCT01000029.1:0-19390 GCF_005887365.1 Pseudoalteromonas sp. S3785
TTATCGCCTATTTATGGGGAGTAACCACACTTCATAGGCTCTGCCTTGCCTAAAAACCAAACATACCGCTGCAAATTTAACCATCAAAGATCAACACGCCCTTACAACTCCAACGCGAAACTCACTTTCTCTGAGCTAGAGGATAAATTACAGTCAGTAAATGTTTCAACGGTGATTCTCGATGTAGACTATTGTGCAGGACCAGAAACATTAGCTAATGCCTATTTAGCAATCGCGAATGCTAAACCTCTGCTTAAGGATATTAAGTTAAATTTAAGTGGAAGTCATAACAAGAGTAAGTGTAAAAACACATAACACGCTTTTTGAGGGTGTTTATAAGCGCTAAATAACCTACCTATGTGTGGCCGGCTAATTGCACACCTTTCTTTTATATAATTTTGTTACCTAAGGTTATTTGTTTTTTATAGGGTGTAATGTTTACCTGTTCCTGATTTATTGCAGCTAGACAACCCTTGTCTTGTACGTAATAATGTAAAAATTACATTAATTTTAACATGTAAAGTGTTAACAAAGTGCCCCAAGGTTAATTAATGCCACAAAGAAGTAAGTGGACACTCGCTGTTTTATTAGGGTTATTAGGCGGGTTAGTAAATCTCTCGCCATTGTATTTTTTCGACAGCTCCGAATTTTTGTTTGGGCAATTGTTTGTCTTATGCAGCTTGGTATTTACTGGACTGCGTTACGCGTGCTTAAGCCTTGCCATTGTTTCTGGCTTTTTACTTTATAGGTGGGGCCATTGTTGGCCGAGTATTGTGTATTTACTCGAGCTTTGTTGGCTTTATGTTTTTTGCTTACGCCGCTCTAAACCTATCCTTCCTCTGGGCAGCGTATTTTGGTTATGTATAGGTTTACCCTTTGTATGGGTTATAGGCCAATTTGTTATTGGCTTAGCTTGGTTAACGCTCATAGTCGCCATATCAAAGTACTTAATTAATGCGCTAATAAGCTTAGCAGTGGTTGATTTATTTAGCGTATTTGTACCTTACGCTAGCCGTGCGTATCAGGGGCGGCCATTGGCAAAAATTTTAAGCTATGTGGTTAGTGTCATTATTATTTTAGTGGTATTGCTAACCAGTGTTATTTTAGTTAACGACCACCATGCGCGCTTAGAGTATGAAGTAAACGCTCAACTAGAAGAAAAAGCCGAGTCTATTAGCACGCAGTTAAATGATTATTTAGCATTTCATAGAAACGCCATTGTTATGAGTAGCGATGCCATAGGGACAGGGACCCCCAGCAAGGTGCAGCTTGAGCGACTCATGTTTTTATTCCCAGGTTTTACCACCAGTTTGTATGCAAACCCCGATGGCTTTGTAGAGCTTAGTTCGCCTAACGATTTAATTGAAGGGCTTAGCCTTGCGCAGCGCAGCGTTAAAGACAGAGCATACTTTACCCAAGCGCAGGACCATCCACTTGGTTACACCAGTGGTGTGTTTCAAGGGCGCGGCCTAGGAAATGAGGCCATTGTAGCGCTCTCTGCGCCTATTTATCGTAACAACACGTTTTATGGTGTGGTAGAGGGGTCGTTAAAGCTAGATCGCTTGGAGCGATTTATACCTAACCTATTTGAGTACACGGGCGACTTAGTGGTGCTAGATGCGCATCAAAAGGTGGTATTTAGCTCGCTTGATGAATTTAAAATACTGAGCCATTTTAGCGAACAAGGCTTTAACACCAGTAATTTAGGTGATAAAAACTTATTTCGTTCAATTAAAAACGAGGTGTACCATAGTTCTCGGTATATTGACTCGCAAAACAATTGGCAAGTTATTACCTTTTACAACCGTAAACATTTAAGTATGGCGGTGGCAAAAGCGTGGCTTCCTACCATTTTGCTAAGTGCGATACTGATGATTTTAGTGGTTATTTTTATACACCAACTTGCTAATTTATTAGTGCAGCCAATTACTAGTTTAACTACGTTAATGCAAAGTTTTAGTAAAACCAAAACGCACACGTTTAATACAGACTCCAGTTGGCATGAAGTATTACAATTGCAGCAGCAATTTGAATTATTGGCCAACGCTCTCCATCGTTCAATAGAAAACCTACAAGCATCTAATACTAGAAACCAAGGATTAAATACTCAACTTAGCGAATTTAATCAGCAGCTAGAAAGCAAAGTAACTGAGCAAACTACAGAGCTTAAAAAAGCGGTGAATAGGGCTAATTTAGCCAATGTAGCTAAATCGCAGTTTTTAGCGAACATGAGCCACGAGTTACGTACGCCTATGAATGGTATTTTGGGCATGGGAGAGGTGTTACTGCGCGATAATTCATTAACTGATGAGCAGCGTGAGCTGTTAAATACACAGCAAAAAAGTGCACAAAATTTACTGAAAATTTTAAACGACATTTTAGATTTTTCTAAAATAGAAGCCAACGCAATGGAAATGAGCCCACGGGCTACTAATCTTGCGCCGTTTATTGCCAATATAAAATCGTTGTTTTCGCCTATTGTAAGCTCGGATCAGGTCGAGTTTATTGTTGAGCAAAGTGACAGACTGCCAGATTGCGTAAAAGTAGATGATCTTCGCTTAAACCAAGTGATTATTAATTTGCTCTCTAATGCGTATAAGTTTACTGAGCGCGGTTTTGTACGTTTATCGTTTGATTATGAAAATGGGCAGCTTTTAGTAAGTGTAGCCGATAGCGGTATTGGTATTGAAAAAGATCAACAAGCGCTGTTATTTAGCGAGTTTACACAAGCAGATGTAGGTGTTGCACGTAAATATGGCGGTACAGGGTTAGGGTTAGCGATTAGCCAAGGGTTAATAAAAAAAATGCAGGGTGAAATTACCCTTAATAGCGAGCCTGGCAAAGGCAGCATACTTAAGTTTTACGTGAGTGCACCTAAAGCACAGTCAAACAAACCAAAGCCCGTTAAACAACAACAGTCGCTGCCAAATTTGAGCGATAAAACACTATTATTAGTTGAAGATAACCCCATAAATCGTCAAGTAATTGCAAAAATGTTAGAGCCCACTAAGGCAAACTTAGTAATGGCAACCGACGGTATAGAAGCGCTGAAAGTACTTGAAGGCAACCGATTTGATTTAATTTTAATGGATTGCCAAATGCCTAATATGGATGGCTACGAATGTACCCAAACGATTAGGGCTAATGAGGTAAACACTAAAGCTCATGTCCCTATTGTGGCGATTACTGCTAATGCCTACGAAGATGATAAGCAGCGTTGTTTAAGCGTAGGTATGGATGACTTTGTTTCTAAACCGGTTAATACGCAAGGCTTGTATGATGTAATCACCAGGGTGATAAACGCGCACTAGTTTATCACCGAAGCAAATTTTAAATAAAATCGAGGGTGAGCAATAAGCGCTGCTCGTTTGCAGCGACCGGTGGTGAACGGTGCACTAAGCCTGCGCCTTCGTTTTCGTCCCAGTATTCACCTTTAAGTAGGGCAACATCGCCTTGATTTAGCTGATTAATATTGCTGGTTGATGTAAATAAGCCAGACTCTTCATCGGGCTTACCTAAATTACCAGCCCCCAATTTTGAGCGGTCTACATCGCTGTGATTTAGCCACTGCGTTGCAACCCCTTGATAAGTTGTTACTAGTCGGCATGGAATTTTGTCTACATGAAAACGCGGACACATGGGTTTGTTTAACACTTTTAGCCTTAAACCCGCACGTTTTAAATCAAACAGGCAGCAAAACATTTCAATGAGTAGGGCTATATCTTCACATAGCGCTTTAGCTTCATTGTAATTTTGTTCTGTTGGCTTTAGCGCTTTAATTAATTGATCAAACGCATTATCGGGCGATAGTGCAAGTTCAAGTGGTTTTAATGCATTTGTATTTATGAGCGTATTAACCGCCTCTGTTAATGTGCTTTCGAGGTTTCTTTGCCAAACCGCAATGTTGATATTTTCGTTATAAATTTGCGGTAGCACGTTGGCATCACTATTTATAGCTGCACGTCTATGTAGAGGTTCGGCGGGTTTTACTTGTGCTGATAAAGGGGCTAGGGCGTTCATTATAATTCCTCCCAAATTGGAAACGGATCGCTGTAGGTTCTCCAAAAATCTTTACCTTTAAGTACGGCATCTTCAGGCAGTAGGCAGTCATCTAGCGCTTTAATCATGGCTTGCTTATTTAATGATTGACCAATAAACACCAGCTCTTGGCGCATATCGCCAAAGGGTTCTACCCATTTGCTGTTTATATCGGCAAGTAGCTCAGGATCGGTTGGCCAGTCTTTTTTAGGGATGGCTTTATAAAACATGCCTGCAAACCCATAGTGGGCAATGCCGCCTGCTTGGTTCCACTGGCCGCAAAATAGCGGGCGTGTGGCAAGCCAAAAGTAGCCTTTAGAGCGAATGAGTTTGCCAAATTGCTCAGTACCGTGCAAAAACTTATAAAACTTTTCAGGGTCAAACGGGCGATGAGCAATGTAATTAAAGCTGCTAATACCGTATTCTTCAGTCTCAGAGATGTGCTCACCGCGCATTTCTTTAAGCCAGCCAGGGGCTTGTTTTGCGCGTTCAAAGTCAAAAAGGCCGGTGTTAATTACTTTATTAATATCAACTTTTCCGGCTGATATAGGAATAATTTCAGCTTGGGTATTGAGTGTGTTTAAAATAGCTGTGAGTTTATTTAATTGTGCTTTGGTGACTAAGTCGGTTTTACTTATTAAAATTACATCGGCAAATTCAACTTGGTCAATAAGTAGGTCGGTAACGCTTCGTTCGTCCTCTTCACCAAGGGATTCACCTGTATCTTGTAAGTCGTTAGCTTGCTCGTAATCAGTTAAAAAATTAACCGCATCAACCACCGTTACCATAGTATCAAGAGTGGCAATATCTCCTTGTGATACGCCATTTTCATCAGCAAAGGTAAATGTTTCGGCAACAGGCAGTGGCTCAGAAATACCGGTTGACTCAATAACGAGATGATCAAAACGGCCTTCTTTTGCAAGTTTGCTTACCTCTAACAGTAAATCTTCACGCAGCGTGCAGCAAATACAGCCATTACTCATCTCTACGAGTTTTTCATCGCTGTGACTGAGCGATATATCGTTTTTAATAGTGGCGGAATCTATGTTTATGTCGCTCATATCGTTAACTATAACAGCCACTTTTTTACCTTGGCGGTTGTTAAGAATGTGGCTAAGAACGGTTGTTTTACCAGCGCCTAAAAAGCCTGATAACACTGTGACGGGCAGTTTATTTATCATTTAATTTTACTTACTAACATGTATTTAATGGTATGTTATATTGTATCAATTAAATATTCTAGCCATAGCATGCTTTTTTAATGAATGTAGTTTTGAAGGATTAGTAACCATTCGTTTTTTATTGCAAATTCAACAAAACTATTTTGCATTTTTTGTTGTTTTTGAATTTATTTAAACGCGTTACTTTGAGCGCCACCAAACTTAGGAGGCATTATGACATTACTTTTTTCACCCATAGAACTTGCAGGTAAAACTTTAAAAAACCGCATTATTATGCCACCAATGACACGCTCGCGCTCCACGCAGCCCGGCGATATAGCAAACGATTTAATGGCCACTTACTAAGCACAACGCGCAAGTGCTGGGTTAATAGTTAGCGAAGGTACACAAATTAGTAAACTTGGCAAAGGCTACGCTTGGACGCCGGGTATTTATTCAACTGAGCAAGTAGCAGGCTGGAGTAAAGTAACTAATAAAGTACATAACGCTGGTGGCGTTATGTTTGCCCAGCTTTGGCATGTGGGGCGTGTAACGCACAGCGATAACACAGGGGGTGCGCAGCCAATATCAGCATCAGCCATTGCCGCAAAAGACGTAAAAGTATTTGTAGATACTAACGGCGAACCTGGCTTTGTAGAGACTCAGTTACCGCGTGAGATGAGCAAGCAAGATATTACACACGTAATAGGCGAATTTCGCCAAGCGGCCATAAATGCAGTAGACGCAGTCTTTGATGGCATAGAGCTACACGCCGCTAATGGGTATTTAATTAACCAATTTTTAGACTCGCAATCAAATGCGCGTACTGATGAATATGGTGGCAGTGTACAAAACCGTTTGCGCTTTTTAGTTGAAGTAGTCAATGCAGTAAGTGATGAAATTGGCAGTCAAAAAGTAGGTGTAAGGCTTGCGCCACTTACCACGCTTAACGGCACGATTGACGATAATCCAGAGCAAACATATTTGGCCGTGGCACACGCATTAAACGACGCTGACGTAGGTTATATGCATATTGCTGAAGCCGACTGGGATGACGCTCCTTTAATGAGTGTAGAGTTTAAACAGGCCATTCGTAAAGCGTACAGCGGTGTATTAATTTACGCAGGTAAATACACCAAAGAGCGCGCCGGTGAAGCCCTAGCACAAGGCTGGGCCGACATGATTGGCTTTGGTCGCCCGTTTGTGTCTAACCCAGACTTACCAGCAAGGCTTGAGCAAGGTAAACCGCTAAATAGCCACAGCCCCGACACCTTGTTTGGTGGCGCAGAGCAAGGCTATACCGATTACCCAACCGCTTAATTATTTATAAATAAAGTATTTTGAGGGCTGCATGTATGCAGCCTTTTTTATGCAGATAAATCAATAGCTTTAACTTGAGCTAAAAATAAAAAGCGCGTAAGTTAAATAGCTTACCCATTTTAAAAACATAAAAATAAAAATGAAAACCAAACAGATAGAGCAGCTCGCGTTATCAGACTCTGAGACCAAAGACGTGATCACCCCATATGCCTTTAAAATTGACCAAGCGTTATTAGGTATTCCATTAGCGAGCCCAAGCAAACGTGCAATGGCGATGACTATTGATGTGGCTTTGATATTTATGGCCGCTAAGCTAAGTGCAACCTTAATTGCATTTGTGGCTACGATGGCTTTTTATAAAGGCACTGCGCAGCAATACCTGCCAAAAATGTCATCGTTTTGGCGCAGAGCCCTAAAACTTTTTGCAGCGAGCTTTTTATTTGTAAGCGCACTCACCGTGCTCTCATTAGCGATAGATTTTTTTGAAGACGATAACGCTATTCAAGGTATACAAATAGAAAACGCACAGCAAAACGATGAGTTAAGTGAGCATGACAAATCAATAATACGCACGTATTTAGCGCAAACAGACGATGATAAAAACTGCGATGATGCGTGCCAAAGCGTTGCTCGTGCTAATTTAGTTGGCCAATTACCAGCGCTTGCTGAAATTGAAAATGTTGGAGGAATTGAAGTTACGCGCACATTATTGCACTTAATGGCTATTGATGATGAGCCTATGGCGGCAGATGATTTTAAAAATAATGAGACAGAGCTAGAAAGCATTTCGGGCGAAGTAACTCATAAAAGCAATATCACTGAAAAAGCTGAAACTAAAAGCGCACAGACCAAACCTGTCACCAGCATTTTGCAGTGGGGCAAAGGCATTATTCAAGACCTAGGCCTTGGCTTTGGTTGGGCGGCCGTATATTTTACGTTGTTCTCGTTATTATGGCGCGGACAAACCCCAGGTAAAAAAGTATGTAATATTCGCGTAGTAGCACTAAGCGGTGAGCCATTAGGTATGCTTGATTGCTTTGGACGGTACGGTGGCTATGGCGCTGGTTTCGCCACGGGTTTATTAGGCTTTTTACAAGTGTACTGGGACCCAAACAGGCAAGCTATTCAAGACAAAATATCAGCAACTGTGGTTATTCAGGGCAGTGTGAATCAAGTTGTAAATGTGAAAACGGTAGAAGAGACTGTTAATAGTTAATTTTGCTCTTACTACAAGGATGGTTATGAAAGCTTTATTGATTGTATTTATTAACCTGTATTTTATTACGGTTTCTTACGCGTCAGAAAATATTGTGTTAGCAACAGCGCATCAGCTTAAGTCCGTTATTTTAGGTGAACAACGCAGTTTTAGCGTTTATTTACCGCCAAGCTACAATAAAAACCCTGATAAAGTATATCCAGTTATTTACTTGCTCGATGGTGACCAAACACATCTAAAAGCCGTAGCCGGGCTAGTCGAGGCACTTAGTACTCAGCGGCTTGAGCAGCAAATACAACAAGCAATTATAGTCGCCATTCCAAATAGTAAAAATGCGATAAGAGAGCGCGATTTTACCCCAACCAATGTTGATTGGACATTTAACGGGATGCTACTCGAAAAGTTTGAAAATATTGGCAACGCTGCAAACTACAGCGCCTTTTTTGAAAAAGAACTTATTCCACTGATTAATAAAAATTACCGAACATCAACTAAACGCGTATTAATAGGTGAGTCCTTCGGTGGCTTGTTTGCCAGCTATGTATTGCTTACCAACCATGCGCTATTTACAGATTACTTAATTATTGATGCAACCTACCTGTGGGATAACAACTACCTAAACCGTTATTTTAATGAGAAACAGCTTATAAATAAGCCGCTTAATGGCAATGTATATTTTACCTTTGCAAATAACGGCGAAGCGTTTGGCGAAATTGGTAAAACAAATTACCAGTGGGGCTCTGCATTCGCTAAAAAGTTAAAAGCACACTCAAGTGATAATCTAATTATTAATCAACGTTACTTTGAAGATGAAACTCATGGCACAGTCGCAGCGCTTAGCTGGTATTATGGGTTAAAAAGTATACTTAAAAGATAATTTCACCATAAAAATTAAATGAGACTTTAATTGTTAAATGTAAAGCATAAAGAGCTTCATAAAAGCTTTGTATATTTATTAATTGCATGCGTACTAACGAGTTATCTAGCGTTACTTATTACGTGGTACGAGTTTAACGATCCGTCTTTCATTGCAAATAAAAAATTACATATTATAGAGATGATAGTATTACCTATATTAAGCATGGCAGTAATATATACATTATTTAAAAAGTATAGGTGTGATGACAACTTTAATTATTTAATGACTAACCACTTTTTTAAAGGCAGCAGATTAGTAAAAGGGTTTTTGATAGTAATGTACCCTTGCTTACTTTATGTAGCATTGTGGAAGTTAAGCGTAGTTCCCATCTTATATTATGCTGAAAATAATTTAGGGGAACCATGGTCTAAAGAATATTTATTAACCGATGTAAGTGCCTGTACTATAAATGATGAGCAGCAATGTATAAGGTTAAACCTTGTTGACTTATCCTCTGGCGAGGAACGCTCATTTAGATGGTACTTAGATACGCACGAGCTACAAAACATCAGAAATAAGAGAATAAACTTAGTCGGTGAAAAAAGTTACTTTGGATATATCGTTAATGAAATTCAGTGGTGAAGAATAAATAGGGAATTAAATGAGTACTAATTTTAATGAGACTTTAAAAGGCTTTTTTTGGGGAGTAGGGTTTGTAATAGCAACACTCGGTGGTATTAGTGTGTATGCGGCTAACAATAGCCGCTGAAGTGGATAGTGGATTTAAAGAGCAGGTTTCTAATAAAGCATTAGATAGCACGTCTGATTTAAGTAATGATTACAAACTTACTCTCTCTGATATTTTTAAAGAAAATGGGCGTGTAAGAATAACTGCAGAGTTAAAAAACATCTCTAACGAAAGCATATATGCTGGCGGCGTAATTGCATCTACATTTGATGAAAACGGTAAATTTGTTGGTAATTGTTTAGGTAAAAGCGATGACATGTTTATAGAGCCAAGCAAGAGTAGCTATATTGATATTCACTGCACTCTACTAAGACCACAGGCAAGCAGAGTACACTCTGCTGAATTAAAGTTTAAGTTGCTTGGTTTTTGAGCTATTCAAGAAGGACAGATTTTATGAAACTTATTGAAGTAGGTTCATTGTGGTATTTGTTTGAAAATGATGATGGTTACTATATCCAGCAACTTAGCGGTTCCATGCATAGTGAAACGTCTGCAATTTATAAACTTCTAGATGAAGAGATCAATAATTATCTTAAATTTGGTAATGAAGCGCTTTCTAAAACCATAAATTACTTTAGTGATATCGGAAATTACAGTCGTTTATCAGCAGAGCGTCGAGTAAGTTTAGAAATAATTGGTAAGATACAATTAATTGTTAATACACGGGTGTAAGCAGGTAATTATTAAAATGTTTTTAATAATTACTCTTTGAATAGAGTTAATAAAGAAACTTTTTTCTTGTGTAAAATAAGAGTTCAAACTTCTAGTTATTAATTGGTATGAGGTTTTATGCAGAGTAAGTTATTTAGTTGGCAACGAGGTCGCCAAGCGTCGGGCTACGATAAAATGTTATTGTGCTACATGCTCTTCCCTTTTAAATTGGATGCTTACTTAATTAAATTCCCGCAGGGGAGTGAAATAAAACCGCATACCGATAAAGTTAAAACTGGCAGACATTTTAGGCTTAATATTGTATTGAAGCATGCTGCGAAAGGTGGTGAGTTTTTGTGTGAAAATCCAATTATGAATTACAGCCGAGTTAAACTTTTCAGGCCTGATATTGAGCGGCACCAAGTATTAAAAATAGAGCAAGGTACTCGCTATATTTTAAGCATAGGTTGGATTAAAAAGTAATTTGTGTAGGTTGGGTAGAGCGAAGCGAAACCCAACCAAACACCTTTCTTTCAATAGCTGTTTTCACACAGCTATCAACCCTATTTTATTTCCTAAATCTAACCCCAAATCCACAAATCACTAATAACAACACAAATCCCCATACAAACTCATTGCCGTACTGGCTGTACACGCTGTCGCCTTGTATAAGCTTTATATTGGCTTTCATGGTCGCCGCTTCAAACTGTGGCATGGTTTGCTGTGTGTGGCTTATTGGGTCGTATACGGCGCTTACGCCATTATTGGTAACGCGTACCAGCGGGCGTTGTAACTCTAATGCGCGCATGCGGGCTATTTGCATGTGTTGCAATGGCCCAATGGAGTCGCCAAACCAGGCATCGTTACTTACCGTAAAGAGTAAGTCTGAGTCGCTTTGGTAATTTCCGCGCACTAAATCGGCAAACACGATTTCGTAGCAAATGGCTGGTAGCAGGTTAAAGCCATTTGCGCGTAAGTTGTTTTGCACTCTATCGCCACGCGTAAACGATGACATAGGTAAATCAAACAATGGCGCTATAGGTCGCAATATATCCTGAAATGGTACAAATTCGCCGATAGGTAACAACTGGTGCTTACGGTAGCGGTTTTTGTCTAGGTAGCGGTAATGGCCGTGCTCGTCGTTGTGCTCTTTATTACCGACCACAATAAGGGTGTTGTAAATAGTTTTGGTGTCGAGCTGGTAGTCAACAATACCGGTTACTAACGCGGTTTTATTAAACGATGCGGCGCTGTCTAAATTGGCTAAATAGGTGTCGGCAAGGGCTTCTATTTCTGGCACCGCGGCTTCGGGCCATACCACAAGATCAGCATCCCAATGTGGGCGCGTTAGATCTTGGTACTTACTCATGGTGGTCCAAAACTCGCTGGGTTCAAAGCGCAGGTGTTGTTTTATATTACCTTGAACAAGCAGCGTTGACATTTCTTTGCCAGAGTAGCGATTATTACCGGTATTTAATGCGCCAATAACAAGTAACGCTAAAGCGGCTGCGCTTATTAATGGGGTTTTAAAATTTTTTTGGGTGAGCCTGTAAAGGGAAAGACCAATAGCAACACAGGTAAGCGTTAAGCCAAATTCGCCAATATAGGGGGCAAGTAGCCTAAGCGGACCATCTGTTTGTGTATAGCCAAAACTTAGCCACGGAAAGCCGGTTAGTAAGTGTCCACGTAAATATTCACTCATGGCTATGGTGGCAATGAGCAGTGCACCCATGCTTTTAGGGCCACTTGCAAAGCGAGTTGCAGCCCAAAACGCGAGTGCTGGAAACAGCGCTAAATATGAGCACAGTAAAGCCATTAATGAGAGCGACGCTATAAGCGGCATGCCGCCAAAAGTAGCAATAGATACATGCACCCAGCTAATACCTGCGCCAAACCAGCCTAAGCCAAATATAAAGCCATATTTAGCGGCGCTTTTTGCGTGCGCTTTGCCTGTGTTGTTTGGGTTGATACAAAAAATAATGGCGGCAATGCTAAAAAATGCGATGGGCCAAATTTGGTAAGGGGCGTAGCCAAAAGTTAAAATAAGGCCCGCAACCAGTGCGAGCCATGCTTTTTTATCTTTTACTAACAGGGTGAGTTTAGTTAGTAGTTTCTTCACTGTCGTTTTCATCAACCTTAGGAACGGTGACTTGCAGTTGTAAAATACGACGGTTATCAGAATTAGTTACTTTAAACTGATAGTCGTCTATTTCAATTGTTTCGCCGCGACTTGGCATATGGCCAAATGCGTGTAGTACCGTACCGCCAATGGTATCGGCTTCATCGGTGCTGTAACCTGTTTTAAAGTACTCGTTAAAGTCATCAACAGGGGTGAGCGCTTGTACTACGTATACATGCTTAGCAAGTTGGCGAATGTCTTGTTGATCTTCTTCTTCGTCGTGCTCATCTTCGATTTCGCCAACGATTATTTCAAGAATATCTTCAATGGTGACAAGGCCCGACACACCGCCGTATTCGTCAATGACAATTGCCATGTGATAGCGTTGCTGGCGAAACTCATTTAGTAGGGTATCTACGCGCTTGCTTTCAGGCACTACCATGGCAGGGCGTAAATATTCTCGCAGTGAGGGTAGGTGCTCGTCTTTATTTAAAATAAGCGGCAGCAAGTCTTTTGCGAGCAAAATACCTTCAACGTGGTCTTTGTCTTCACACACCACCGGAAAACGCGAGTGGGTAGAGTCGACCATCATGGGGATCAAATCTTCAAGGGGGCTGTCGACCTCAAGTGTGACCATTTGTGAGCGCGGGATCATTATATCGCGCACTTTAAGCTTGGATACACCAAGCACACCTTCAATCATTTCTTTGGTTTCTGGGTCGATTACGTCACGCTCTTGCGCGTCGGCAATTACTTCAACCAGCTCTTCTCTATTCTGGGGTTCCCCTTGCAACATTTGGGCTATGCGGCCCATCCACGTTTTGCCAGAAGAACCCTGGCTAGATTGCGAGTTATCGTCGCTCATTGCGTCTAAATGCTCCGTTAATTTAAATTTCGTCCCGGTATGGGTCAGCTATGTTTAGCTCTGCAAGTAATTGCTTTTCTATGCTTTCCATCTCAAAAGCGTCTTCACTCTTTATATGGTCAAATCCAAGTAAATGCAAGCATCCATGAATAACCATATGGGCAAAGTGGTCATGAAATGACTTTTCTTGCTCGATTGCCTCGGCCAATACAATGGCTGGGCAAATTATTAAATCACCTACTAATGGCAAATCAATGCCTGGCGGTGCTTCAAATTCGAACGACAACACATTAGTTGGTTTATTTTTACCACGGTAGTCGTTGTTTAATTGTTGTGATTGGGCTTCATCGCTTATAACAATGCTCAGTTCCGACTCATCACGAAACTTACTCAGGGCTTTGTCGGCCCACAGTGCAAATTGTTCTTCGCTTGGGAGGTTGTCAAACTCACAGGCTATTTGTAAATCTAATTCGGTGCTCACAATATTACTCTTTAGGTGAAGGCGTCTGTTGAGCGGCAAGTTGCTCTTTGACTTTTTGTTTTTCTATACGCTTTAGTCGCTCGCTTTCGTCATTACGCTCGTAGGCTTCTACAATACGGCCAACTACAGGGTGGCGAACTATGTCGTGCGATTGGAAAAAGTTAAAGCTAATTTCTTCAACATCGCTAAGTACTTCTATTGCGTGGCGAAGGCCTGAGCGCGCACCGCGTGGCAAATCAACTTGTGTAATATCACCCGTTATTACTGCTTTAGAGTTAAAGCCTATACGGGTTAAAAACATTTTCATTTGCTCGGCGGTGGTATTTTGGCTTTCATCTAAAATAATAAATGCATCATTTAATGTGCGTCCACGCATGTATGCAAGTGGGGCAATTTCAATAATGTGTTTTTCAATCAGTTTTTCTACTCTTTCAAAGCCAAGCATTTCAAATAGCGCATCGTAAAGCGGGCGTAAGTATGGGTCTACCTTTTGGCTTAAATCACCTGGTAAAAAACCTAGTTTTTCGCCGGCCTCTACCGCAGGGCGGGTAAGTAATATCCGACGAATTTCTTGGCGCTCTAGGGCATCAACTGCGGCTGCAACAGCAAGGTAGGTTTTACCTGTACCGGCAGGGCCAATACCAAAGGTAATGTCGTGGTGCAAAATATTAGCAACATACAAACCTTGGTTATCGTTTCGGGGTTTAATTACACCACGGCGGGTTTTAATAAACATTTCTTTGCCGTAGGCACTTTGCGGCACGTCTTGTTCTAGGGCTTTTGATTCGGTAATGGCTAAATGAACGTTGTCGGGCTCTATTTCACCAATTTCACCACGAACAGGCTGAGTATCAACATAAAGGTTTTTTAAAATTTCTACGGCCGCGGCACTTGAGTGCAATTTACCTGTTACTTTAAAAAAGTTGTCGCGGTGGATTATTTCAACACCTAGGCGGCGTTCAATTTGTTTGATATTTTCGTCAAACGGTCCACATAAAGAAGAAAGGCGTTTGTTGTCGGCAGGTTCTAAAAAAATCTCTAATGTTTTTAACTGATTACTCAAAATTACTTCCTATTCGGGTGCGCCAGTAAGGGTTACTGGCGCAATGAATTTATACAACTACGGTACGAAAGTAGCTACGCCAATTTCGTTGGTTGTATCGATTTTTGGCTCCACGCTTGCCGCTTTTGTTAAAATAGCTGAAGGAGCAACATCACGACGTAAGTTCATTTCTGATTCTGTACGAATTAAATCGCCACGTAAAGAGTTTGGTAACGCTTCGGTGATACGTACATCAACAAACTGACCGATCACTGTGTGTGGGCCAACAAAGTTAACTACACGGTTGTTTTCGGTGCGGCCACGTAATTCCATTGGGTTCTTTTTAGACGGCCCTTCAACTAAAATACGTTGCTCTGTATCAAACATTTGGCGGCTAATTTGCTGTGCCATTTGCGTAATGCGGTTTTGTAGTAGGTATAAGCGCTCTTTTTTCTCTTGTTCTGATACGTCATCAGGCAAGTCGGCGGCAGGGGTACCTGGACGCGCACTGTAAATAAAGCTAAAGCTCATATCAAAGCCAATGTCGTTAATCAGGTTCATGGTGGCTTCAAAGTCGGCTTTGCTCTCGCCTGGGAAGCCAATAATGAAGTCTGACGACATGCTTAAATTAGGGCGAATTTTGCGCAGTTTACGTATTGTTGATTTGTACTCAAGCGCTGTATGACCACGTTTCATTAAATTAAGAATACGGTCTGAACCACTTTGCACAGGTAGGTGTAAGTGATCTACAAGCTCTGGTACATCGGCGTAAGCATCAATAATATCTGGCGTAAATTCAACCGGGTGCGAAGTGGTGTAACGAATACGGTCAATACCGTCAATCGCTGCTACGTAACGAATTAAATCAGAGAAGTAACAAATTTCACCATCGTGTGTTTCACCGCGGTATGCATTTACGTTTTGGCCTAGTAGATTTACTTCACGTACGCCTTGCTCAGCAAGTTGTGCAACTTCTAATAATACGTCATCTAATGGGCGGCTAACTTCTTCACCACGGGTGTACGGTACAACACAAAAAGTACAGTACTTAGAACACCCTTCCATTATTGATACAAATGCAGACGGGCCTTCTGCTTTTGGCTCTGGTAAGCGGTCAAATTTTTCAATTTCTGGGAACGAAATATCAACCACCGATGAGCCTTTGTCGCCTTGCACTTGTTTAATCATTTCTGGTAAACGGTGCAGAGTTTGCGGCCCAAAAATAACATCAACAAAGGGGGCGCGCTGGCGAATAGAGTCACCTTCTTGTGAGGCAACACATCCACCTACACCAATAATTAAATCTGGCTTGTCGTCTTTTAACAACTTCCAGCGGCCTAATTGGTGAAATACTTTTTCTTGCGCTTTTTCACGAATTGAACAGGTGTTAAGTAAAATAACGTCGGCGTCTGCTGCTTCTTCCGTTAGCTGGTAGCCGTTGGTTGAATCTAAAAGATCAGCCATCTTCTGAGAGTCGTACTCGTTCATCTGACAACCCCAAGTTTTGATATGCAGCTTTTTGCTCATTGAAATATAGCCTCGTGTTCAATTCGGTAGTGGCACAAAAATGTGCTTAAAACGGGATTAAGGAGCAAGGATGCTCACTTAAAGGACGCGTATTTTAGCTGGATACCCGCCCAGATCCAAGTATAGTTTTCATGTTTGTGATCTCAAATCAATACATAGGCAGTTTAATAGCGTGATAGTTATATACTCTCGCATACATCCTGTGAGTTACGGTACAATCAAAACAGTTTCACGTATTAACCAAATGATGAAAAACATGACTAAAAACAAAGTGATTGTTGTAGGCGCAGGGATGGTCGGAGCGGCCATGGCAATAAAGCTTGCTCAGCAAGGAAAATCAGTACAAATAATAGAAAAAAAACTGATAAACGCCGACGCTATTTTAGCAAGTGAACAAGTAGATATTCGAGTATCGGCTATTAATCGTTTTTCAGAAAACTTGCTGGATGAGCTAGGGGCTATGCCTATTTTAAGGCAAAACCGTTTAGCGCCTTATCAGCAGTTAGAAGCGTTTGAACGTGGTGGCGACAACCTATTATTTGATTGTGATGATATTAATACCTCGCACCTAGGCCACTTAATTGAAAACAATTTAATACAAGCAAGCCTTTGGCAGCAGTTTGCGCATTATAACATTGAGGTTATTGAGCAATCAGCTCCCTTAACGGCTATTAAGCAAGATAGTGCGTCAACCACCCTTATTTATGGCTATACCCATTATACTGCTGATTTAGTTATAGCAGCCGATGGTGGGCAATCACAGCTACGTGCAAAAGCTAATATTGGTGTAACGGGGTGGCAATATCAGCAGCATTGCATGGGTGTACTAATAAAGCTTGATGCGCCGCAGCAAGTAAAAACATGGCAACAATTTACCCCTACAGGCCCTATAGCATTTCTACCGATGCAGGCGCCCTACGCAAATTTAATTTGGTACGACAGCGCTAGCACCTTACAAAAGTTTAAAGGATTAACGACTGAGCAAATTAAGGCACATATTTTAAATAAATTTCCATCCCTTGCTGGCGATTTTGAGGTACAAAGCCATGCGGTATTTCCGCTTACTCGCCAGCATGCAAATAATTACTCTAATGGGCGAGTAGTGCTAGTGGGTGATGCAGCACACACAATTAATCCATTAGCTGGGCAGGGCGTTAATTTAGGTTTTCAAGATGTGGTTGCTCTGGCACAGGTACTAGAAGGTGCTAATGATATTGGCTGCCCGATAAAGCTAAAAGAGTACGAGCGAAGCCGCCGTAAGGCTAATCTGTTAATGATGAGCATGATGGATGCGTGTTATTTTGGCTTTTCTAATCACATTACGCCGCTTAAATGGGCGCGTAGTCAGTTTTTAAAAATGGCTAACAATACCGGTCCTTTAAAAAACTGGGTATTAAAATATGCCATTAGTGGAGAGCTTAATTAAATCTACTTAAGTGATTGGCTAACTGAACAAATGCACAGCCAATCACTCCCCTGCTGACGCAACTTGAACATCTGTTATTAATTTATTCCGTTATTACATTTTTTTGCCATACTCAAACTACTAATCAAATAAAAGTAGTGTGTTTGTGGCTAATTTTTTTATTTTTATTCTCATCGTTGGCGCTTTGCTTTTAACGCTTAGTATTGTGCCTACAATAAAAATTTGTAAAAAAACTAACCGTGTATCGTGGATTTTGTTACTAGCGCTTATTTTTAGCTTTATAGTGGGTTATTGGTATGTGCTTTATTATTTTGTAAATAACGATATAGACGGCTTTATTGCAACGAGTGTATCGCTCATTTTGTTTGGCGGCGGGGCTTTTGTATATTTAGTTATTCAGCTTAGTTATAAAAGTATTTTAAAAATAGACCGCTTTGCAAAGCGCCAACGAACCCTTGCCGAAAACGACAGTTTAACCGGCCTTCCTAATCGAAAAAAGTTTTTCCAAGTGCTTAACAAACACGTTAAGTACGAGCCTTCGTTTTATTTAATGCTTATAGATTTAAACCGCTTTAAGTCTGTTAATGACTCATACGGCAATAAAGTAGGGGATATGTTGCTCAGCATTTTTTCGAAAACTCTCAGTCATAATATTATCGGCATAGCTAAGCTATATCGTTTGGGCGGCGATGAATTTGCACTTATTATTGATGACTCAACTAATGAGACTGTTGATTTATGCATTGAAGCGATAAAAAAATCAACCAAGCATCCATTTCACATTTACGAGCACAGCTTACGTGTCCACGTTACTGTCGGGATAACCACCTTTGCTAATCATTCGTCGCATGCTAATGAGTTATTAAAACAAGCTGACTTAGCACTGCATGAAGCCAAAGCTACGCACCAACTGTACGTACATTACTTTGAGGCGTTGAGTGCTCGTGCTAACGAGCTTTCAAATATGACCTCGCGTATTAAACAAGCGATTCAAAACCATGAGTTTGAGCTTTACTTGCAACCTATTTTTGATGCTAAAGCTAACGAGGTACATGGTGCAGAGGCATTAATACGCTGGCCGCAAAGCGATGGCTCGTTTATCAGCCCTGAAGTGTTTATTAGTATTGCAGAGCAAAGTGGGCTTATACTGAACATTTCAAAATGGGTACTGCTCGAAACAATAAAACATTTAAAAGCGTTAAAAGCAGCTGGCTTTATAGGGCAGTTACACGTGAATCTTTCAACTAAAGATTTAGAAAGCCCAGAGTTTTACGAGTTTGTTGAAGAGCTAGTAAAGCATGACCCAACACTAAGCGACGCGATTATATTTGAAATAACCGAATGCGCTATGATGACAAACCTAGAAGCCGCTCGCACAATGATGCAAAATTTAAATAATAGAGGGTTTGAATTTAGTGTAGATGACTTTGGTACTGGTTTTTCGTCTTTAGTATTACTGCGAGAGTTGCCTGTAAGCCAAATAAAAATAGATCAATCATTCATAAAAGATATGCTTACACAAATAGCTGATTATGCGATTGTTGAGTCGACATTGTTTTTAGCCACACGGCTTAATTGTAAAGTAGTTGCAGAAGGAATAGAAAATAACGATCTTAAACAAACATTAACGCTAATGGATTGTGATTATTTACAAGGATATTATTTTAGCAAGCCAGTTAATATAAATGAATTTATACACAAATATGCTAATGAGGAAAAATACAGGATAATTTAGAAAGTGGCTGGGATACCAGGATTTGAACCTGGGAATGCCAGGATCAAAACCTGGTGCCTTACCGCTTGGCGATATCCCAACAAAAAATTTTGATAGTTTTAGTTCTAATTAAGAACATGGTGCGGAAGGAGAGACTTGAACTCTCACATCCTAAGATACTGGAACCTAAATCCAGCGCGTCTACCAATTCCGCCACTCCCGCA